>CBDTYO010000063.1:0-13669 GCA_965364615.1 uncultured Bacteroidia bacterium | reverse complement strand
TTGTGCGATCAACCACAAACGCCATTTACCGGGTGAACCGGCTGGATTACGACCTGGCCAATGTGGGCGGCGTGTTGCTGAGGTCTTACACGAACGCCGGGAGCCAGCTGGCCGCCGGAGGGGAGCTGGGATTTAACTTCTTCCTTTTTAAGCGGGTGAAATTGTTCCTGGGCGGATCGCTCTACCAGTTCTCTGTGGAATCCAACGAAAACCTCTTCGGGGACCAGAGCAGCAGCAGCAGCCTGAACTGGGATGCCAAGGGGAATCTCAACTGGGAGATCAGCGCACCCCTGAGCCTGACCGTCGACTATTCCTACAAATCGCCCTCGGTGACCCCGCAGGGCGAAGACCTCAAGTTCGAGGCCATGAACGTGGTCCTTACCTTTAGTCCCGAAAAGCTCCAGGGCTGGAGTTTCTATGTAAAAATGCTGGATGTTACCGGAACCAACCAGTCGGGGGGCTATACGGGTGCCACCGAAGGGGAGACGCTGGTGTTCCGGCGCGACTGGGTATATGATTATGAAGGACAGATCCTGGAAGCCGGTGCTTCTTTTACCTTCAACCAGCGCCAGGAGAACGCCAGGCAGAAACTGATCGGGAACGAGTATTTCTGAGCCGTCGGTGCCTCTGCAATAGTACCCATCGTATCGGTGAGAATGTACTTAAGAGCATGATAACCTGGGATGCTTCCTCAAAAAATTCCCTGCAGATTTGGAAGTTTCAAAATTTCGCCGTTACTTTACATACCGAACGGTAGGTATGTTACCTATGGACAGCAAGGATAAAATATTACATGTAGCCTTCAGCCTATTTATTCATAAGGGATACAGGGATGTCTCCCTCAGGGAGATAGTAGATGAGGTAGGATTGACCAAAGGAGCATTTTACCATTATTTTAAAGGAAAAGAACAATTATTTACCGAGGTTATCGATCATTTTTTCCTCGGCTTGAATGATACCATCTATGAGCAATTGCCGAAAGCGCAATTGAAGTCTTTTATGACGGAATATGTGGAGAAGCTGGTTGAACAGATCCGCCACATCAGCAGAGATGCCCTGAAGCAAGGAGACACCATATCACTGTCCTATTACTATCTGGCCTTTGATGCTTTGCGAATCCTTCCTGACTTTGCCACAAAAATTCATGAAGTGTTTCATCGTGAAGAAAGAGCCTGGATTGAAGTAATTGAAAATGCAAAAGCCAGCGGTGAGATCGTAAGTTCAGTTGAATCACGACACCTGGCCATACTCTTTATCTCGGCCATTGACGGACTGGGGATGCATCTGATTCTGGAAAACAGGTTGAACCAGCTCAGCAAGGAAATCATGTCTGTGTGGACCAGCCTGTATGAACTGATAAAGGCATAAAAAAATTTACCCAAATACATACCGAACGGTAGGTATGTTAAACCTGTAACTATGAAAACGCTAATCAACATACTGGGACTTCTGGTTCTCCTTGGAATTTCCACCGCACAGGCCCAGGTCAGAACTGATACGATCAGCCTCGAAAATGCGGTTCAACGATCGATAACCAGCAATCACCAGCTGCTGATTTCTCAACTGGAAAAACAAAAGGTGCTTTTACAAAAGAAGGAGCTGGGCAGCAACAGGTTGCCCCAGGTGGAGGCCTATAGCAGCTTATCCCATTTTTATGCCATTCCCAGAATGGTGATTCCCGGTGAGATCTTCGGACAGACCGGTAAAATCCCTGTTGAGCTTGGCACAAAATATGACTGGAATTCGGGGCTCAGATTCAGCCAGCTCATTTACAATCAAAGTTATTTTACCAGCCTAAAACTTATTACCGAGATTCTTTCCCTGCAGGACCTCAGTCATCAGCAACTAATCGAAGAGATCGTTTATCAGACCACCACAGTCTTCCTACATTGTATCACCATTGAACAGCAGATCTCCGTGTTCGATTCCACCATTCAGAACATGGAACGCCTCAAGGAGATTGTCCGGGCCCAGTACGATAATGGCATAGCCCGGAAGGCGGATGTGGAGCGTGTGGCCATCGACATCAGCAAACTGGAGATAGAAAAGCTGCGCATGAATGAGAGCTATACCCAGCAGCTCAATCTCCTGAAAATTTTGACCGGAACAGATCCGGACCGCCCAATGTACCCCGTTGCGAATTATCCGCAGAAGACCAGCCTGTTGCGTTCCGCTCCCCATGACATCCAAAACAGCATCGAGCTCAAACTTCTGGATAAACAGAAATCTGCCACACAGCTGGAGCTCAAAATGGAAAAGCAGTCCAGATGGCCTGTATTGACAGCTTTCGGTCAGCATTATTACCAGGGAATGCGTGATCAATTCGATTTTTTGGATGGCGGTGAGGATCGCTTCTTCCAGTCCGGCATGATCGGGTTACAACTGCAGGTACCCATCTTCAATGGATTTGCGAAACAGAGCAGGATCCACCTCAAGGAGGCAGAACTAAAGCAGACCGACCTGAAGCGGAAACAAGCGATGATGGGCCTCACTGCTGAATATGCTGAGGCCATCCAGAGGTATTACAACAGCCTGACAACCCTGGAAATGGAACAGGATAACCTGGAGGCTGCAATGATCATTTACCAGACCAACCTGGCCGGATATATGCAACAGGTGGTCAGCCTGACCGACCTGATCCTTTCTAAATACCAGCTGACCAAAACGCGTATGGAAGTATACAGTGCCCAATTTGCCGTACGACAAGCTGAACTCACAGTCCGGAAAATCTCCGGCACATTGATCATACCCTAACATTTTCAACCTACTGCCATGAAAAAGAAACGATTGAAAAAAATAGCCAATAGCTTTATTATGATTGCATTACTGGCACTCATTGTTCTCAAAATATTAGCGAACAAGCGTCAGACCGACAGCGAATTAATCGGTTTTCGGGACTATGAACAGGTCACGCCGGTCACCGTCACTTCTGCCAGCTACCTGCCTGTTGAGGAAAGCGGGATGGAAACAGGGGTGTTTGAGCCCTACCGGAAGGTAAGCCTGGTATCCGAAACTCAGGGACTGGTCCTGCAATTGAGGGTGAAAACAGGGGATAAAGTCAGAAAAGGGGAATTGCTGGCCACCATCGACAAGGGGCTGCTAGAGGAACAGCTTGCACTGGCCGAATTGAATCTGCAAAATGCGGAAGAAGACCTGCATCGGTTCGAAAGCCTGGTGAAAAGTGAGGCAGCTACAGACCAACAACTTGAACAAGTGAGGCTGAAGTACCAAAATGCTGTCAACCAGGTGGCTGTGAACAAAGAACATCTGGAACATACCCGTATCCTGGCTCCTGTGGAGGGGTATATCTCCTCACGAAGCGTTGCTCAGGGAAGTTACATCAGCCCAGGCATGCCGCTGATGACCCTGTCGGAACAATCCAGGCTATTGTTTGTGGTTCAGGTATCGGAATCGTCCCTGAGCCAGATTAAACCTGGACAGAAAGTACAGGTCTTCCCCACAGCACTCCCTGATGAATGCCTGGAGGGTGAGGTGTATGAAGTATCAGTAAATAGTTCAATTTCAGGGAGATATCCGGTTTCCATCGAAGTTGATAATGCCTCCTCCCTCCTGAAACCCGGCATGACCGGTCAGGCCCGGTTCAGCCTTCCTGAAAGAGAGGGTATTATTCTTCCCCGCAAATGCATTCTACACAGCATTCTGGATCCCAGCGTTTACCTGGTTTCTGGTGATTCTGTCATTGAAAGAAAGGTCCATGCCCGGCTCATAAGCGAAACCCAGGTTCTGGTTCAGGACGGGCTTGTGGAAGGTGAACGGGTGGTGCTTTCAGGACATATCAACCTGGTCCCCGGCAGCAAGATACGGGTCCTTCACTGAAAAACTCAAGGTCATGAATATCACTGAAATATCTGTCAAACGTCCCACCCTGGTTGTGGTGATTTTTAGCATTCTCACCTTCCTGGGATTTATGTCGATCAGAACGCTGAATTATGAACTGCTTCCCAGGTGGAGTTCCCCGGTATTCGTCGTAATGACCCCCTATCCGGGGGCAGCGCCTTCAGAAGTGGAAAAAGGCGTAACGGTGGTGATCGAAGATGCGGTAGCAGGGCTGGCCGGGGTGGATGTGATTCGCTCCATCTCTCAGCAGGGTTTTTCCCTGGTCATTGTATTGCTGAAAACCGGTGTGGACATCGAACCGGTGGTGAATGAGGCTCTGAGAAACATACAGGCGATAAAATCAGAACTTCCGCCTTTCGCCCTTGATCCATCTCTTTCTCAAATATCGGTCAATGATATGCCCATCATGATGGTGGGCGTGGAGTCCAGCCTGACTCCCTCCGAACTTTTTGAGCTGGTCGACCAACGGATCCGGCCCCGGCTGACAGGGGTGGCAGGGGTCGGACAAATCACCATGATCGGGGAAACTCCCAGGGAGGTCCAGGTGAACATCGATCACCGGAAACTCGAGGCCTATCATATATCCATCCTGCAGGTTCTGCAGGCCATTAAGAACACAAACATCAACTTTCCCGCCGGCAGCCTGGACCAAAAAGGCGGATTAACCTTCCTTCGAATGTCGGGGAAGATTCTCTCCACCGGTGAACTGGCCCGGCTTGAAATCGCCCTGAAAGGGGATGGATCTGTGGTAAGGCTTTCTGATATCGCAGAAATCGTTGAAAAAGAGCGGGATCCGCTTACCCTTTACCGGATAAACGGTTTGCAGTCCCTGGGCTTGGAGATCACAAAAAAACAGGATGCCAATACGGTGGAAACCAATAAGGCCTTGCGGCACCAGCTGGCCCGGCTGGAACAGGAGCACAAGGACATCCAGCTTCGATTCAGCATCCCCCAGGATGGCTCCCTGCTGATCAAAGATGCTGCCAACGGGGTGGCCAGAGACATACTCATGGCCGTTTTGCTGGTCACCGCGATCATGATCCTGTTTCTCAGAAGCGGACGAAATGCAGTCATCGTAATGATCTCGGTGCCCCTCTCGCTGGTGGCCACCTTCATAGGGATCACCCTGCTGGATTACACCATGAATCTGATGACCTTACTGGCACTGTCGCTGATCATAGGAACGCTTGTGGACGATGCCATTGTGGTGCTGGAGAATGTATACCGGCACCTCGAGATGGGCAAAAGCAAGTGGAAGGCCACCCTGGAAGGTGTCAAGGAGGTTAGGTTGACTGTCGTATCCACCTCCCTGGTGCTGATCGTGGTATTTTTCCCGGTCGCCCTGTCCGAGAGCATCATCTCACCCATTATTTCGCCCTTTGCCATGGTGGTGGTCCTGGCGGTTGTGGTCAGCACATTCTCCGCTTTGACCCTCATCCCGCTGCTGATGTCGAGGTTCTCAAAATTGGGAAAGAACGGGAAGAGAGGCCTCTGGTCCAGACTGGTCACAGGATTCGAACATTGGGTTGTACGATTCAGTGATTTCATCATTCATCTTCTGTGCCGTGCGTTGCGCCATGTGACGTGGACCTTTGTGATTGTCACCCTCCTTTTTATATCCTCTATGGCCCTGATAGGAGGTGGTTTTATAGGAAGTGAATTTATCAGCAGGGGGGATGTGGGTGAAGGAATACTGAGCGTGGAATATCCGAAACATTTCACGCTGAAGCAGAACAACCTGGCCACCCAGGAGATAGAAGCCCTGATCAGCAAAAAGCCGGAAGTGTCCGGTGTCTACAGTACGGTAGGAAAGGCTTCCGGATTCCTGGCCATGTCATCTGAAACTTCCAAAACAGAAATCAATGTCAAACTGGTCCACAAGACCCAGCGCGATATCAGCTCGGTAAGGTTCTTTAAAAAGCTGGAGGATGAATTGAATTCCACTTTCTCCGATGTGAAGGTCCGGTCTAATATTGTAACACTTGTGGGAGAGGCCGATGAGAGTCCGATTCAAATCGTCATGATGGGTTCAGATAAGGATACCCTGATGCGATGCGCACGGGAAATGCTGGAAAGGGTAACGGATATTCCGGGGATCTACAATGCAAAACTTACCATCGAAGAAGGTGCTCCCGAACTCATGATCCGTTTTGACAAAGAACGCATGGCTCTACTGCACATATCTCCCCAACTGGCTGGGGCCACCGTTCAGGCTGCCTTTGCAGGGAACAGAGACAACAAGATGAGGGTGGGCGATATGGAATATGATATATTCGTGCGACTGGATGCGTTCCACAGGCAATCACTGGAAAATGTGTACAATCTGATCGTGCTCAACCAGCTGGGGGAAGCTGTCAAACTCCGACAGTTTGCTACTGTATCTGAAGTGAACAGCACATCCAGGCTGGAGCGTTATGACAGGATCTCGTCGGTGGTGCTCGAATCGCAGGCCATCGGCCGAACGGTGGGCGAAGTGGGTGATGACCTGCTCCAGCTGATGGAAGGGACTGATCTTCCGGATGGCATCACGTATCTGCCCGAGGGGGATCTGAAATTCCAGGACGACGCATTCGGATCGCTGGGACTGGCCATTCTGATCGCCATTGTACTGGTCTATCTGATCATGGTAGCTCTCTACGAAAGTTACCTGTATCCCTTTGTGGTCATTCTCTCCATACCCCTGTCCATCATCGGTGCCCTGCTGGCCCTGGCCCTGAACCAGGAAAGCCTGAGCATCTTGACCATTCTGGGCATCATTATGCTCATCGGACTGGTCACCAAGAATGCCATACTGGTTGTGGATTTCATCAACACCAGGCGCAGGGAGGGTGCAAATCTTCCAAGGGCCATTCTTTCAGGGGTCAGGCTCCGGATCAGGCCCATATTGATGACGGCCATTTCAACCATCGTGGGGATGTTGCCCATTGCCCTGTCACAAACCGCCGGGAGTGAATGGAAAAACGGGATGGGATGGGTCCTGATCGGTGGCATGGCTGTCTCCATGCTGCTATCACTGGTTGTAGTTCCGGTAGTATATATGGTGGCCGAAAAGGCGAGAATCCGCCTGACAGGCCTGTTCAAACCGAATTTCAAAGAAGGTTCCATTGGATGATGAAAAAGAAAAAGGTTTTGCTGGCTGGTGCAACAGGCAACCTGGGGCACTACATGGCCCGGCAGTTGAAGATTTCCCAGTTCGATTCCCTCCTGCTTGTGCCCGACATCAGGAGTTCGGGATTTGATCCTGATCTGTATGATCAAATCGAAGCCGACCTTTTCTGCAGGTCATCTCTATATGGCTTGTGCAAGGGAGTTGATTATGTTATCAGTACGTTGGATATCACCGGGCAAAAGGAGGGTAACCGATACGCGGATATGGACTTCCGGGCCAATGCCAATCTGGTGGATGAAGCGGTGGCTTCCGGGGTAAAAAAATTCATGTATATCTCGGTGCTCTATGGCGATGAGCTGCGCCATATTAGATTATGTGAAGCAAAAGAGAAACTGGTCGATTACCTGAAATCTTCAGGCCTTGACTATTGCATTGTCAGGCCCAACGGCTTTTTTTCGGATATGAGTGCATTCCTGAAGATGGCTTTGCGGGGCAGGATCCTCCTCTTTGGCAATGGAAAACAATTGCTGAATCCGATCCATGGCGATGATCTTGCCAGAATATGTGTCAGGGCACTGGAGTGGAACACCAAAGAGCTGGAGATTGGAGGGCCCGACCTTCTCACCCAGAATGACATTGCCAGACTTGCCATGCAAGCGTGCGATAAACCTGGCAAAATCATATACCTGCCAAATTGGATCAGAAAGCTTGCCCTCCGAATTGTTTCTAGTTTCTCAGAATCGGCGAGGTTCTGTACAGCCGAATTCTATTTTGCAACTACGGCCATGGATATGATCGCTCCAAAATTTGGAAGGGAGCATCTGGATGACTTTTTCCAGTCTGAAGCCTCGCATTTGGAAGCAACATTCCAATGATTCGGCGTTGACAGAGCCGGATGCCCCTTCTGGTTTTGCTTGACTTGTGTTTGCCTAAAGGTTATATTTGGTTTTGGAATTAACTGGGAACTAATTTCTTAGGAAGAAGCATTGTGCATCGGGTTTAACATCTTATTAACTCAGTTCAGGCGAATTTTGGTGATATATACTATTCTTTTTTATTAATTTAAACCTGGCACGACATGAAAAAGATTCTTACACATCTGATAGGAATTGTGCTATTGATTGCAATTCTGATTGCTGGTGGTTGTAAATCGTCAGTTGACTCTAACTACCCTCCTAACGTAACTATTTATTTGAAAGCCGTTGAAGATGATAAAGAAATGAAACTTCTATTGTCTGATTCAAAGGACGGTACCGGAATGGATGCCAAGACATATTATACAGATGTTGGGCCAGGCACCAAAGTTGTCTGGAGGAGGGCGGACAACAGTGGAATAAAGAGCATCCGGAAAGTGGGTCCATTATCAGAGAAAGGTCCCATATTTCCCGGAAATGCAAAAACGATTCTTGGTAAAAGACGCAGGATAAGTGTATCCGATGATGCACCCATACCCAGCGATCAAGATGAAGAAACTGTGGAGCAATATGAAATAATATTTAAGGACACGAAGAACAATAAAGAATGGCCCATTGATCCTTATTTAAGGATTCGAGGAACTGATCAGCTTAGTCAAGATAATCAATAATATTTCCTGATCAATGGGACATCGTTATCTCTCAATGATCATAATTGTTCTTTTCGTGGTGGTGCGTCCTCCGGACCTCTTGAGGGGGCAATCCACCGACAGCTTATTGTATATAATAGAAAATGACCTGGTTCAGGATGATGCTGAAAAATACATGCTCCTATGCCAGGTCATTGCGGATCTGAATGATTCTGAACGCAAAATACGGTACAGTGATCAGGCCATAGAACTGGCTCAAAGGCTGGATGTTCCGCCAGCCTTGCCCTATCTTATGAAAGGCGAAGGATATCTGGGATTCGGTGATTTTGAAGCAGCCCTGGAGTGTTTTATACAGGCGGCCAATTATTATGAAGAAATGGGTGAGATATCAGATATTGGCAGGGCATACCTGCTAATGGCTGAAACATACAATTATCAGGGAAATACTGACAATGAAAAGCGCTATCTGCAGAATGCCATCGAAATCTTTGAACAGGTGCAGGATTCAACCCGCCTGGGCTATGCCCTTCATAACCTCGGTTATTTCAATTACGGCATTGAACAGTACGACACCGCATTGGTCTTATACACCGAGACACTTGAGCTCCTGAAAGAGCTGGACGATCCCTATGCGCATGTAGACTATTTCGTCTGTCTTGGCAATGCAGGATTGGTTCATTCCAGGCTATCAGATTTTGATAAGGCAGAGGAATACCTTCTTACAGCCATTGATACCCTGACTATCCTGGGGTATGAGTTCGTTGTAGCTGAGTTCCTGGTAGGCTACGCAAATATACTTCGGCAAAAGGGGGAATTAGCCCAGGCCATTGCCTATGCTACCCGCGCGTTTAAATTTGCTGACAGGCCAATACTTGAACGAGATGCATCAGAACTGCTTGCCGGGTTGTACAAGATTTCCGGCAGGTATGACAGTGCCTTCTATTATCAGTCCATATTCATAGCTGCCAAAGACAGTATTAAAAACATTGAAAGTGTTCAGAGAATGGCTGACCTGCGCACTGAGTATGAAGTGGGGAAGAAACAGGCCGAAGTGGATGTACTGCAAAAGAAGACCCTGATACGGACTATTACAATCATCGGTTTGGTCATCATCCTGATCCTGGCCATATGGCTTGTTACCATGTATTATACCAACCTGAAACGTTCAAGAAGGCTTACCCGTGCCCTTGAAGAACGCCGTATTCTACTGGAAAATCAAAGCTCGGAACTGAAGGAAAAGAATGACAAAATCATTAGCGCAAATGAAGAACTTACAGTGTTGAACGAGGCCATCAGCAAACAGAATGAAAAAATACTGGAAGCCAATGAGGAACTTACTGTGCTGAACGAGGCCATCAGCAAGCAAAAGAATGAAATTCTCGATAGCATCACCTATGCCAAAAAAATCCAGGCTGCCATGTTGCCCCCTGAGCAGTATTTCCATGAGATCTTAAACGATGCATTCATTTTATTCAAGCCAAGGGACATCGTAAGTGGGGATTTCTTCTGGATCAAGCAGGTAAAACAGTATGTGATCCTGGCAGCAGCTGACTGCACGGGGCATGGAGTACCGGGTGCATTTATGAGCATGCTTGGCATGAGTTATTTGAATGAAATTGTGCTTCGAAGGGAGGTCACACAGGCCAACCAGGTCTTAAATGAACTCAGAAGGCAGATCAGGAATTCACTCAGGCAGCATGGTGAGGCAGAAGAATCCAAAGATGGCATCGATATGGCATTGTGCGTCATTGATGAGAAGAATAAAACGTTGCAATACTCCGGTGCCAATATTCCATTGTACCTCATCAGAGATAAAAATGGCGCTCCTGAACTAACCGAATTCAAGGCTGATAAGATGCCCCTGGGATATTACCAAGGTACGTTCAAAACGTTCGCAAAAAAGGATATTCAGCTTGAGTATGGGGATGTGTTATACCTATTTTCAGATGGATTTGTTGATCAAAAGGGGGGCAAAGACAATAAAAAATTCATGAGCAGGAAATTTAAAAACCTTCTTTTAAGAATTCATGAGGAGCCGATGCGGGATCAAAAAAACATTCTGGAAAAGACCCTTGCTGACTGGATGGGTGACAATTCTCAGATCGACGATATATTGATAATTGGGGTGAGGGTATAAATCGAGTGGAACAGGCGGCCCATAACAACCTTTCAAAGAACATTACCTTCCGGTGCTATGCCGAACTGAACGATTTCCTGCCGAAGGAAAAAAGGCAGAAGCAGTTTGTACATCCCCTGAAAACCCCGGTTACTCTGGGGGAAGCGCTGGAATCGCTCCGGATACCCTGGTCGGAGGTGGACCTGGCACTGGTGAATGGCGAGCCTGAAGCACTGGATGCACGTCTGCGCGAAAATGATTTTGTATCAATCTATCCCACCTTCGAAATCCTGGATATCGGCCAGCTGAAGAGCATACATTCACAAGCCCTCCGGGTCACACGTTTTGTACTAGATGCCCACCTGGGGAAGCTGGCCAAATATCTCCGGATGCTGGGTTTTGACAGCCTGTACCGGAACGATTTTGGGGATGAGGAGATCATTGAACTGGCATTGAGGGAGCAACGCATCATCCTGACACGCGATAAGCTTTTGTTGCGATCCAGGCGGGTCACGCATGGCTACTATGTCCGTGCAACCGAAAAACATGCACAACTCAGGGAGGTGGTGCAGAAATTTGACCTGTACAGCCAATTCAAGTCCTTCTCCCGCTGCATGACCTGCAATGCGGAGCTTGTCCCAAAGAGCCAGAAGGATATCGCGGACCTGGTGGAACAGGATACCCTGCAATTATTTCATGAGTTTTTCTTTTGTCCTGCCTGCAAAAAGGTATACTGGAAAGGCTCCCATTTTAAGCGGATGGAATCCTTCATCAGGAGCCTTACTTAATTCGGTGCATCATTCATGATGGCGAAGGGAGCTTCTCAACCATTTGGATATATGCCATGATTTGCCTGCTTTACCGCAAGGTTGTATATTGCCGCGCATCAATAGAATTCCATATGTGCTCTAAGGCCTGTTTACTTCTCTTATGCTTCTTATTTCTCACTGTCCATCGTTCTTCCGGACAGGACCAGAGGGTGGCAGACAGCCTGGCGAGGATCTATCAAGAAGATATACTGGAGGGCACGGAAAAGCTGGAGCTGTTGAAGGATTTATCATTCAATGAGTTGAATGATAGGGAATTATCCTTAAAATACGCTGAAGAACTCATACGGCAATCCGAACTTGAAAAAAACAATCACTACCTTTTTAGCGGATACCTTCAAAAGGGAGAATACTTCAAAAAGACCGGTGATTTGGAATCGGCCCTGGAGATATACTTCAAGGCGGTGAATATAGCGGTCGATTACAAAGACCTGAATGATGAGGGCATCGCCTACATTACCATCGCTGACGTGTATGCAATGATGGAAAACTATACCAATGCCGAACGATTCTATAATAAATCCATTGACATACTGCGAAACACCACTGATTCAATTGCCCTGGCATCCGCCTTACTAAATGCCGGGGATACCTATTATACCATGGGGAAGTATGACGATGCGCTGCGATATTTTGAAGAGGCCGGACCCATATTCAAGCAGATGAATTATTTATCCGGCATGGCCTATAATCTGGGCAATATCGGAATGATCTATGCCAAGCAGGGAAAGGATGCCCTGGCAAAAAACAACATCAATGAGGCCATCGGCATCCTGGAAGCATCGGGAGATTTTTACCCCATAGCGGTCTACCTGACCATAATGTCTGATATCTACCTGAAGCAGAATGACATGGAGGCGGCTTTGGATTATACCAATAGAAGCCTGGAATTGGCCGTCACCTACGGCTTGAAAGAGCAGATTGGAGATGCCTACCTTCAGCTTTCAGAACTTCATGAACAACTTGGCCATCAGAAAGAAGCACTCGATTATTATAAGAATCACATCCTGTACCGCGACAGCGTCAAAAATGTCGAAGCCATTCAGCAAATGGCTGATATGAGAACTGATTTTGAGGTGGCCCAAAAGCAGACCGAAGTGGACCTGCTTACCCGTCAGCGACAAAATCAAAAAATCATCAACATACTGGTGGCCTTTGCCGTGTTATTAATTATCCTGCTGGCCATCGGACTATACAGGCGCTATGTCTTCATCAAAAGAACCAATGTCAAGATTAAATCGCAACGCGATGAGATTGAATCGCAACGGGACGAGGTGGAAGCACAACGGGACTTGCTGAAAACCCACCGTGACCTGTTGGTACACCAAAAGAATGAGATTATAGAAAGCATCAATTATGCCCAGCGGATTCAATCGGCCATGCTCCCACCGGAAACCTATTTTTCCGAGCTGTTGAACGAGCATTTTATTCTTTACAAACCGCGGGATATTGTAAGTGGTGATTTTTACTGGATAAAGCAGGTGAAACAGCATGTCGTGCTGGCAGTGGCCGATTGCACGGGTCACGGCATCCCGGGTGCATTTATGAGCATGCTTGGCATGAGCAATTTAGATGAAATCGTGCAACGAAGGGAAATAACACAGGCCCATGAGATTCTCAACGAGCTGAGGAAACAGATAAAGCGTTCCCTGAGACAGCATGGAAAACGTGACGAATCGAAGGATGGAATAGATATGGCCATAACTGTATTGGATGTAAAAAGCATGAAATTGCAATATGCAGGTGCCAACATTCCCCTGTATATCATAAGTGATGCCAATGGAGCGCCTGAATTACAGGAGATTAAACCGGAGCGGATGCCTCTGGGCTATTACCATAGCAAGGACAGGTCATTTATCAGCCATGATATTGAGCTCGGCATGGGTGACACCTTTTATATCTTCTCTGATGGCTATGTGGATCAAAAAGGAGGGAAGGCGGAAAAGAAATTCCTGAGCAAGAATTTCAAAAAGCTGCTTTTACAAATTCACGATCGGACCATGCATGATCAGAAAGAAATCCTCGAGAAAACATTATCAGATTGGATGGGCGAGAATGCCCAGGTAGATGATCTGTTGGTGGTAGGAGTGAGGGTATAGATTTTCATTGCCGCGAGCAGCAGCAGTTCACCAATGCATCGAAGTTGTCTTTCGATTATTTCTTTAAATAGGGTCGCAAATTGTCCGGAATCTCAA
>CBDTYO010000062.1:0-13707 GCA_965364615.1 uncultured Bacteroidia bacterium | reverse complement strand
GGCCTGGAACCAGAAGCGGGTCAAAAAACTGAGGTCCTATACCCACAGACTCTTCGCCATCCTGCCCTTCGAGGTGGAGTTCTTCCGCCGCTTTGGCATGGAGGTGGAATACTTCGGGAATCCCCTGGTGGACCAGGTACAGGCTTTCAGAGAGGGATTTGAGGGCAAAGAAGCCTGGAAAAAGCAAAAGGGACTGGATCAAAAGCCCCTGGTGGCGCTCTTGTCAGGTTCCCGGATCAAGGAGATAGAAACCACTTTGCCCACCATGATCCGGCTGGCAGAGGAGCGGGTTGATTATCAGTTTGTGGTCGCCGGAGCCCCTTCCATAGACCCGGAGATCTATGCAGGCTATTTGAAAGCCACCAACCTGAAAATCGTTTTTGGAGAGACCTATGCCTTGCTGGCAAGTGCCACAGCCGGTGTGATAAATTCGGGGACGGCCACCCTGGAAGCTGCCCTGTTTGAGCTGCCGCAGGTGGTGCTGTACAAGACCAGTAAGCTGGCTTATGCCATTGCAAAACGATTAATAAAGGTTAATTTTATCAGCCTGGTAAATCTGATTTACGGGAATAGACTGGTGGAGGAGATTATCCAGAAAGACCTGCTGGAACAGACCAGGGACGAGCTGGCCAGGATCCTGGATGACAGGACTTACAGGGAGGGCATGCAGCAAGGTTACAGGGAGTTGATCGGCACACTCGGGGAGCCGGGAGTGACCCGCAGGATCAGCCAGCGAATGATTACATTGTTAAAAGGGGAATCTGAATGAAGCGTCTGATTTTATTCTTGATGGTAGCGCTGTCCTGGATCCGGGCAGGGGCCCAACCGGTAAGTGTGGGACTCTACCAGGAGCAGTTGGTTTATGCAGCAGTGGTATACTGCTCTTCGGGAAGCTACCAGCTTGTGGTGGATGGTGCGGTGGTATCCAGGCTGGAAGAAGGGGCCATTATTTACCTGACACTGGAGGGCGGTAAAGTGCGGCTGCTGGATGCGGAAAGTGATTTTGGCCTGGCGTCACAAGTGGAGCTAAGGGCCCTTTCTGTGGAGTCGTTCTTCCGACTGAGGCCCATCAAACCCGAACTGGCATCCAGGACCTACGACGACAACCTGTTGGTGATCCCGGGCGATAAATATATCACCCTGGTGAACGAACTGGACATGGACAAATACCTGGCCGGAGTGGTGGAAGCCGAATCTGGAATTCGTGCGGAGAAAGAGTATTACAAGGCACAGTCGATCCTGTGCAGAACCTACACCCTGCGTCATTTCAACCGGCATGCCAGCGAGGGATTTTCCTTCTGCGACGGGCCCCATTGCCAGGCCTACAGGGGCAAGAATCAGGGCAATCCTGAGATACTGGAGGCCATCGTGGAAACCTCCGCCATGGTGCTGGCCGATTTTAATTTCAAACTAATCACGCCTGCCTATCATGCCAACAGCGGGGGACAGACACAACGGGCTTCGGATGTATGGCTCAGCGATGCGGATTACCTGCAATCGGTGGTGGATCCTTACTCCCTCCATCAGCCCCAGGCCAAGTGGCGCGATACCATCTCTTTTGAAGCCTGGAAGGCATACCTGCTAAAAAATGGAATGAGATCGGTGAGCCGCATTCCCGAGGAGATCATCTATGTGGAGCAGATGCGCAGGAAGAAATACTTCATCCTGGACAAGGACTCCATCCGGATGTCAAAAATCAGGGAGGACTGGGGATTCAAATCGGCCTTCTTCGATATGTTTCCGGACGGAGACAGTATCCTGGTCTGGGGGAAAGGCCATGGCCATGGCATTGGCCTGAGCCAGGAAGGAGCCATGAAAATGGCCAGGGACGGATTTAGCTACCAGGACATCCTGAAGTTCTATTTTCATGAGGTCCGCCTGATGGATTTCCGGGACCTGCCCGACTCCAGTCTACCGGAGACAGCCAGGAACTTTTAATATACAGGCCAGCATGCGTTCACTTTTCATCAAGGAAATCAGCAGTTTTTTCAGCAGCCTCACCGGCTATCTGGTCATTGGGGTGTTCCTGCTGCTGAACTCACTTTTCATGTGGATCGTACCCGGACAATTCAATGTGCCGGATAACGGCTATGCCACCCTGGATTCCCTGTTTTCCATCTCTCCCTGGGTTTTTCTCTTCCTGGTGCCCGCCATCACCATGCGCATGATCTCAGAGGAGAAGCGCACCGGCACCCTCGATCTGCTCTATACAAGGCCGGTCACCGAGCTACAGATCATTCTGGCCAAATTCCTGGCTTCGTGGGCCCTGGTGTTGTTGGCCCTGCTGCCTACCCTGATCTATTTCTGGTCCGTATCCAGGCTGGGGAGTCCCCCGGGGAACATGGACATGGGAGGTACCTGGGGTTCCTACATCGGACTGCTTTTCCTGGGAGGGATTTATGCGGCCATCGGGATCTTTGCCTCGTCCCTGACCGGCAACCAGATTGTGGCCTTTATTGCAGCCGTTTTTCTTTCCTTCCTGATCTACCTGGGATTTGATTTCCTCAGCGGGATCGCAGCATCGGGACGCATGGAGTTCCTCATATCGCGCCTGGGTATCAGTTATCACTATAACTCCATCAGCCGGGGGGTGATCGACTCCCGCGACCTGCTGTACTTTGCAGGGGTCATGTTGTTGTTTGTCGTGGCCACCCAAACGGTGATGCAAAGCAGCAAATGGCAAAGCGGAATGGGACGCAGGAGCCTGAAAATAAGAAACCTGACACAATTATCCCTGACCCTGGTGGTGGTGGTTCTGCTGGGATTCCTGGCCGAGATCAAATTCTTCCGCCTGGACCTGAGCTCAGAAAAGAAATACACCCTTTCCCGATCAAGCAGGGAGCTTCTGAGGGATTTGGATGATGTGGTCTATGTGCAGATCTACCTGGATGGGGATCTGCCGGCCGAATTCGTGAATTTCAGGAAGTCGATCCGCGAGCTGATGGATGAATTCAGGGCCTACGGGGGAGAAAAGCTGCAGTATGAATTCATCAACCTGTATGAGGAACAGGATGAGGCCCTGCGAAACAGGATGATCGGGGATTTGTATGAGCGGGGATTGAATGTGACCAACATCCAGGCGCGTGACGGGGAAGGGGGCAGCTCGGCCAGGATCATATTTCCCGGTGCCATGGCCAGCTACCGGGGGGCAGAGATGCCGGTAAACCTCCTGAAAAATAACCCCAGCCTGAGCCATGAAATGAACCTGAACAACTCCATTCAGACCCTGGAGTATGAATTTGCCCGGGCCATTCACAGCCTTACCCTGGACCAGGTTCCCAAGATCGCTTTCATCGAGGGTCACGGGGAGCTGGATTCGCTTCAGACCCATGGCCTGATGGATGAACTGAAGAATTTTTTCCAGGTCGACCGCGGATATATCCAGGGAAATGTGGAAGTGTTGAACAACTACCAGGCCCTGATCGTGGCACGTCCCATGCAAGCTTTCAGCGAAGCGGATAAGTTCGCCATCGACCAGTACATCATGCAGGGGGGGAAGGTCCTGTTTTTCCTCGATCCGGTAAATCCCTTTGCCGACAGCCTTTCGGGAGGGACCACTGTGGCCCTGGCCAATCAGGTGGGCCTGGAAGATATGCTCTTTACCTATGGGATCAGGATCAATTACAACCTCCTGTCAGATATGCAGTGCAACTACGTGCCTGTGAATACGGCTCCAGCGGGACAGCAGGCAGATTTCACCATGATGCCCTGGGTCTACCACCCGCTGTTAACAGGTCCGCAAGGGCATCCGGTCACAAGGGGGCTCAACTATGTGCTGGCCCAGTTTGCCTCTACGCTGGACACGGTATCGGGGGGAGGGGACGTGAAAAAAACGGTCTTGCTGGCCAGCTCGAACGCTTCCAGAAAGAGGGATGTTCCCCTGTATATCAGCATGGAAGAAGTGATACGCCCTCCCGATCCTGCCCTTTACCAATCCTCACAGTTGCCGGTGGGAGTGCTTCTGGAGGGAAGCTTTACCTCCTTCTTCAAGAATTATCCGGTGCCCGAGGGAGTAAGCCCTTCCGGCTGGGAGACCATTACCCAGGGCGAACCTACCTCCCTGTTTGTGCTTTCCGACGGAGATATTCCCGCCAACCAGGTGCAATTCGACCAGGGAGCTTTCAGGGCGCAGCCCCTGGGATACGATCCCTATACCCGACAGACTTTCGGAAACCGTGAGTTCCTGATGAACGTGGTGAATTACATGACCGACGCATCGGGAATCATGGAACTCCGTTCCCGGGAATTCAAACTTCGTTTGCTCAACGAGGAGCTGATCAGCCAGAAGCAGCAGCTTTTGAAATGGAAGCTGGCCAACACCCTATCGCCCCTGGCGCTGATCCTGCTGACCGCATTGGCCATCCAGGGAATCCGTAAACGCAGATACAGTCGCTGACATGCCCAGGCGACGAACCCTCATATGGATAGCAGTGGCCATGGCAGCCCTGGTGGCCCTTCTTCTGATCAGCGATCCCTGGAGTTCCGTCTCTAAGGAGGGCCGGAAAGTGGCCCTGCGGGACATGGAGGCGGTGGACAGGATCAAGCTGGTGGATGTCTATGATTCCACCGAATTGGTGAAGGTGGATGGCGATTGGTTGCTGTTCGGTGAAGAACCCTGCAACCCAACCTCGGTGGAAAACCTGCTTATCGCGGCCCACAGGCTCCGGATCTCTTCAGTGGTCAGCCTGGATGCACAGAGGGATCCGGGAGCTGAACCGCCGCCTCTCAGGAGGATCACCTGGTACAAGGGCGACCGGGTACTGCTGTCCTTTGGTTTTTACACCCACGAATCCGGACAATACCTGGTTCGCATTCCTGACTCGGAACATGCTTATTTTGTGACTGTTTCGGGCTATCCCCAACTGAAGCTCCACAAGGTATTTTCCAGCGCTTCCAATCACTACCGCGAACACCTGCTGATCGACTTGCTCCCCTCGGAGATCTCGCATATCGGGATTGAACTTTCTTCCGGGGAGGCCTTTGGCTTTGTCCAGGACAGCCTTGGGAACATTCGGATGGAAGTGTATAAGGAGGGTATCAGCCTCCCGGGGGAGGAGATCAATGAACTGGCCATTCGCTTGCTGTTCAGCTATTTTACTTCAATCAGGTATGAAAACAAGTCCGGCATTTCCGCAGCTTCCCTGTCCGGACCCGGATCAGAGAATCCACCCATGGCCACCATTCAGGTGCGTTCCTTTTCGGGGGAAAGCCACCTGTTGAGGATCTATCCATACCGAGAATCACCCGGTGGTGAAGCCCACCTTTTCAAGGCGCTTGTACTTTACAATCAGGAGCCTGAAGCACTGTTTGTCAACTACATTTACCTGGATGTCCTGATGCGTGGTATATCCCACTATGTTGGGGATAAGTAGCTGCGGCAGATACAATTTTTTTTCGTATAATTGATGGATCATTGACTCACTAAAAAAAAAGCCTTAACTCATGAAATTTGTTGTATCCAGTATGGAGCTGTTGGGTCATCTGCAGGCCATCAGTCGTGTGATCAGTAACAAGAACACACTTCCAATTCTTGACAATTTTCTTTTCTCGCTTGAGGATGGAATCCTGGAGATTACCTCGTCCGATCTTGAATCGACACTGGTGACACATATACAGCTGGAAAATACAGATGGATCCGGGGCGGTAGCCATCCCTGCAAGGTTGCTGACCGACACCCTCAAAGAGTTTCCCGATATCCCCCTTACTTTCGAGATCAACCCCGACACCCTGACCGTGGTGATCCAGAGTGAGAATGGCAAATTTTCCATTCCTGGTCAAAATGGTGCCGAGTTTCCGCAAATGCCGGTGATCAAGGATGATCAGAAGCAGACCCTGGAGATCGAGCAGGAACTGCTCCTCACCGGGATCAGTAAATCCCTCTTTGCCACGGCCGATGATGAACTGCGTCCTGTCATGAACGGGATCTTCCTGGAATTATCCCCCGACGACATCACTTTTGTGGCCTCCGATGCCCACAAACTGGTCAGGTATAAAAGAACCGATGCCTCTGCGGGAAGCGCTTCCAGCTTTATTCTTCCCAAAAAGCCGGCCTCATTGCTGAAGAATATTCTGCCCAGGGAGGAAAACAAGGTGGTGCTGGAGTTCGACGATCGCAATGCTTCTTTCACGCTGACCAACTACAAACTGGTCTGTCGCCTGGTGGAGGGCAACTACCCCAGCTACAATTCGGTGATCCCCACCGATAATCCTTATAAAATGAGCATCGATCGCCTCGCTTTTTACAACACCCTCAAGCGCGTTTCGGTCTTTTCCAACCAGGCCAGCAACCTGGTGAAGCTTTCTCTGACCGGAAACCAGCTGAATATTTCGGCACAAGACATTGATTTTTCCATATCCGCCAATGAAAGACTCAGCTGCCAGTATGAAGGGGAGGATATGGAGATCGGATTCAAATCCACTTTCTTGATCGAGATTCTGGCCAATCTGGCCTCCGACGATGTGGTGCTCGAAATGAGCGATCCCACACGGGCCGGTATCCTGCTGCCTGCAGAAACCGAAAATGAGAGTGAAGATACCCTGATGCTGCTCATGCCCATGATGATAAATGCATAGCGCATGAGGCTGCAGCTAAAGAATCCCATCATTTTCTTTGATCTTGAAACCACCGGAATCAATATAGCCTCCGACAGGATTGTGGAAATATCTTACCTGAAGGTGGACCTGAACGGGAACGAAACCACCAAAACCCACCGGGTGAACCCTGAGATGCCCATCCCTGCCAAAGCCACCTCCATACACGGGATCTCCGACGAGGATGTAAAGAATGAACCCACTTTCAATGAAATAGCCAAAAGCCTGGCCAGGGAATTTGAAGGCTGCGACCTGGGAGGCTATAATTCGGTAAAGTTTGATATTCCCTTGCTGGCTGAAGAGTTTCTCCGGTCAGGTGTTGAAATTGACCTGAAGCGCAGGAAATTTGTGGATGTACAGGTGATCTTCATGAAGATGGAACCCCGCACCCTGTCGGCAGCTTACAAATTCTTTGTGGGGAAGGAACTCAGTGATGCCCATTCCGCAGAGGCAGATACACGGGCCACCTACGAGGTATTGCAGGCCCAGCTGGACCGGTATCCGAACCTTGAGAACGATGTGGGAAAACTGGCGGAGTTCTCGGCCCATAACCGCAATGTGGATTTCGCCGGAAGGATCGTTTACAACGACGAGGATGTGGAGGTGTTCAATTTCGGAAAATACAAGGGCAAATCGGTCAGGGAGATCCTGCAAAAAGATCCTGGCTATTATGGGTGGATGATGAATGGCGATTTTCCGTTGTATACCAAAAAAGTGCTTACCCACATCAAATTGAATTCCCTCAACACATAGTCCCATGAAGATCATCTGCATTGGAAGGAATTACGTGGCGCATGCCAGGGAACTCAACAATGAGGTGCCTTCGAGCCCCGTGTTCTTTATGAAACCCGATTCTGCCCTGGTGATTTCCAACCGTCCTTTCTTTTATCCGGAATTTTCCAAGGATGTGCACCACGAGCTTGAAGTGGTCATCCGCATCAACAGGCTTGGGAGAAGCATAGAAGAAAAATATGCCGGACGCTATTTCAATGAACTGGGGCTGGGGGTGGATTTCACTGCCCGGGACCTGCAGGCCGAACAGAAGAAAAAGGGTCTTCCCTGGGAGATTGCCAAGGGATTTGACTACTCGGCACCCGTCAGCGAATTTTTTCCGCTGTCGGAATTCAAAGACATACACGAGCTCTCCTTCCGCCTAGACCTGAATGGAAAGACCGTACAGGATGGCAATACCTCGCTGATGATCTTCAGTTTTGAAAAGATCATCGCCTACGTCTCCCGCTTCATGACCCTGAAAACCGGAGACCTGATCTTTACAGGGACCCCTGCCGGTGTAGGTCCGGTGGCCATCGGTGACCGCCTTGAAGCCTACCTGGAGGGAAAGAAAGTCATGGACTTCCCGGTGAAATAGTGAGCACTGAATCTTATACCCTCAAGCGCCTGGGTCTGGGCAATGTGGCTGCTTACCTGATTTACAGGCCGGGTGAGGCCATCCTGGCTGACTGCGGCAACAAAGGATCGGAAGCAAGGATCCTGAACCTCATGGAGGGGCTTGGCCTGCAGCCTCAGATGCTGAAACTGCTCATCCTTACCCACGTGCACTTTGATCATGCCGGATCGGCCGCGCGACTGAAGGAGCTGACCGGATGCAGGATCATGGTCCACAGTTCTGAAGAAGCCAGACTGAGGGAAGGCTTTACCCCCATCCCGGCAGGCACCCGCTGGAAAGCAAAGTTACTGGTGGCCTTGGGAAGAACTTTTCTACGGCGGATTGGGTACTTTCCTGGAGCAGAAGCCGACCTGCTGGTCAGGGAATCACATAATCTGGAGGAATTCGGATTCCCCGGCAGGGTGATCCACACCCCCGGCCACACCCATGGATCCATGGTGGTCCTGATGCCAAAGGGCGAGTTGATCGGCGGGGATACCCTATTTGGACTGGAGGGGAAGCTGCACTTTCCCCCTTTTGCAGAGGACCTGCCGGCCTTGCTGAACAGCTGGAAGCGGATCCGGGACCTGGAGCCTAAGCTGCTCTTCCCTGCCCATGGCCGGAGTTTCAGCTATGAGAGTTTTCTGGCGGAGTTTGATGAGGTGATGGAGAAATATGGTCGCAAAGGCGACCCTTAGGATGTCACTCGAGGAAGGAATTGAGGGTGCTGTAGACTTCCGCTTTTTGCTCCTCCGGCATGTTGTTGATCCGGGTCCGGTGCGATCCGCCTTCCTTGATGAATATTTTTGAATTGGTGTCCCCGGTATGAGAGACAGCGGTGGCTGACCAGGTATCGTATTCCCCATAGATGTAAATGAAATTCTCCGCCTCCCGGGTGACGAAATCCTGAATCTGGTAGCTCAAATCTTCATTGAAAGGGGCTTCCATGTCCTTGGACAGGGTGAAGGTGAAGATCGGATTATCCACATGTTTCAGGTACTTCCGGAAGGCCTCCAGGTCATATCCATAATAGCCCATTTCGGTGAGGGCCTGGTAGAAAAAGGGCCTGAGCTCCAGGATGGTCTGGTCGGAAAAATAATCGAATCCTCCCACCCGGTTCATATGCGCCACCACCTCTTCCGGGCTTGCGTTCCGTCCGGGTATCATGTTCACGGAGACATAGCCCCACTGCCAGTAGGCAAAGGAATATTCCAGCACACAATACTCATAGGCTTTTTCCACTCCTCCCGCCAATTGGTAGGTATAACCCTTCTCCTCCGAGAATTCCCGAAAGGCCGGCAGGTAGAGCTCCTGGTCCTTCAGGGCCATCTTTTGGAAACGTTTGATTTTCCGGCGCTCCCTGTGACTTCCCACCTGGTCCAGGAAGCTGTAGATGCGTTCGTCCTCCACACCGAAGTTCAGGGGGGCCACGTAAGGCACCCTCACATCCACATCTCCGGGATAATAGTAACTGTGGTACATGACGGTTTGTCCCCCTTTGCTGATCCCGGTGGCGATCCAGGGCTCGGGGTACAGTTCCTTGAACATTTCCACGATCCGGTGGTGGTCGGAAGCGGCCTGCCAGGTGTCAAGGTACTCCCATTGTAGGCTGTCGGGCTTGCTGCGCCCGAAATACCGGTGTTCCACCATCAGTTGGTTGCATTTGAGGGCCGTGGTAATTTCGGATGTGTAGTAATACTTGGTGTCGTAGCCGGCTGTGATCAGCACCACAGGCCTGGATGGATCCACATGGGAAATGTAAATGCGCTGGGAAAAGGTTTCCCCCCCGGGATTCCGGTGGTCGATGGGCTGTTCAATCATCACCTCAAGGACCCTCTCGAAAGCAGGTTCATTTTTCAGCACCCGGATTTCCTTGACTTCTTTCCTACTGAGTAAGTCGTCCAGGCTCACCGCTGCCCAGAGGTTCAGCAGGGTAACAGAGATCAGGATCCCTGACAGGAATAACTTTTTCATATGCACATCCGAAAAATTTCTCTAACTTGAATGATGCAAAAATAATCTATTTCAAAACAAACAACAACTTGCCATGAAAAACACTGCCACACTGCTTATCAGTGCTATGTTACTGCTTGGCACCCCCACCATGTTTGCCCAGGATTGCAAAGATTATTTTCCCCACAAGGAGGGGACCGTCCTCACCTATGAAAACTATGACAAGAAGGATAAGGTTACCGGGACTTCTGTGATTTCTATCCGGGACAGGAAAGAAACTCCGGAGGGAATATCGGTGCTCCTGCTATCGAAATTCATCGATGACAAAGGGGAAGAAGTGTTTGAGAACGAGATGCCGGTGGAGTGCAGGAATGGGGTGCTCTACATGGATATGAGCAAATACCTTGACCCCGCCTCCATGGGGGCCTATTCCTCCATGGATGTGGAAGTAAGCGCAGATAACCTGGACCTCCCCCTGGGCGGGCCGGCAGGTACAGAGCTGGGAAACGGGCAAGTGACTGCGGTGGTGAGAAGTTCAGGGGTAAAAATCGCAACCATCACCATTGATATCAGTGATCGAAAGATTGCAGCCAGGGAAAGGCTGGAAACACCCGCCGGTGCATTTGAGTGCCTTAAAATCACTTACAATATTCTTTCACAGATCGGGTTTGTCAAGGTAAATAGCAGTGCCACAGAATGGTACAGTACGGAGTATGGCACCATCAGAAGTGAGACCTATAACAAAAAGGGAAAGCTGGTAAGCTACATGGTGCTCAAGTCAGTCGATTAGCCGGTACACCGGGTAACGCATATAGGTAGGCTCCGACCAGGGCGAGCGTTCATAGATGAACCGGAGCTGCTGGTAAGCATTCCCGGCAAAATCAGGATCTTCCTTTTTCTTTTCCTGGAAGGCTTTCCTCAACCCGGGATCTTCCCTGAGCAGCTGTTCCGCGCTTTCCTCGAAAATGTAGGGAGAAAAGTATTCGTTCCTGAAGAGGATCTCATCGAAAAAATTCCAGCTGAAAAAGGAGTCATAGCCCTCTGGCTCCAGGGTCTGAACCAGGTATTCAATGGCTTTTTGCCTCACCGGGATGAGAAAATCTCCGGCCAGCAACCTGATGGATTCCGAGCGTTTTTCAACCTTTACCTCCGAATGGCGGTAATGCCCGTTATAGGGCTGACGGGCAGTCTCATAAGAGTTGATATAATAGACCTCTGCCTCCACCGTGCTGTCGGAGTCCAGGGGAATCATTTGCACTCCGTTCAGCTCCAGGTGTTCCGCCACCTGGTACCAGGCTGAAGGAAGCACATAGTAGTCGGGAGCTTTTACAGTATGGGTCGCTTTGAAATACTTGTAATACGGGATCTCTTTTTCCCAGGTCTCCCCGCGATCGTAATAATAGCGGGTAAGTCCGGTCACCTTGCTTTTTTCCTCCTTCACCTGGTAGCCCCGGAAGGAGAGGGTATCCCAGCGGGTATCGTCCAATGCCCACTCCAGGGTAAACTGATCGCGTTGTAACTTTTCTTGCCAGGCAAGCGCTTTGGTCTCGATCAGATCGGCCCTTTGGAATTCGCTGAACTTCAGGGCTTCCCTCAAAAAATACCAGGTAGAGAGGACACGATCCTCGAAGGACTTGAACATATGGGTTTCCAGGGTAAAGGCAATGGTGTTGAACAGACTGGTATATCCCGAGGTATACCTGGGGTAGTCCATGAATGCCAGGATTCCCTGTTCGGGTGATCTTCCCCTGCTCCAGACATAGGGACACATCTCGAAGGGAGAATCCGCCATCCCTTTGTAAAGGGCCGGCAGCAGGAGGGAATCGATCAGCCTGGCCTGGGAGCTTTCGTGCCGCTGGGTATGGCTGTGTATCAGGGTCAGGGTATAGGGATAGTCGGCCCCGTTGGAAGTATGGGTATCCACAAAAAGGTGGGGATCCCATTGCCGGATGACCTTTACCAGCGAGCGGGTATTCCTGGAATCCAGTTTGATGAAATCCCTGTTCAGGTCCAGGTTCCTGGCATTGCCCCTGAAGCCCTGTTCCGCCGGGCCGTTCTGGTTGGCCCTGTGAAAGGGGCTTCGGTTCAGTGCCCCCCCCACATTCAGGATGGGCACAATGAGCACCACCGTATGGTCCAGGTAGGCCCCATAGCTGTCCGCTCCCGAAAGCAGGTCGCTGGCCAGTTTCAGGCTGGCGTCCACTCCACAAGGCTCTCCGGGATGGATCCCGTTGTTGATCAACAGGATGCTTTTGCCCGAATCCCTTGCGCTTTCCGGATCAAAGTTCTGGTCCCGGTCTATGACAAACAGGTGCAGGGGTCTGCCTGCATCGGTGGTGCCCACTTCCAGGAGTCTGGCTTCACTGTATTGTTCATCGAGCCATCGGTACATGTTTATGGCCTCTCCCCAGGTCACAGATTCATTCTGCCCGTACCTGAGTTCTACCTGGGCTGCCGTGGGCGGCAGGCATCCCAGGATCACTGCCAACCACACAAGCATTCCCTGCCTGCGACGATCACCTGCGTTCTTTCTCCAGTTCATGTTTTAATTTGCTAAAAAAATCTTGAATCATGGGCGCCGTTCTTTCTTCCCTGGCCTTCCTGCACAGATCTTCAGGCCGCACTTTTGCCCCCAGGCTGCGCTTACGAATATAATTAATCACTCCCAATTGACCCTCCGAGACCGTCTCCGGTTCTTCCTCCGACAACCATTGCTGCTTACATTGTTTATAGAAGTTGGTAAGGTCTTCAAACTGCTGCTGGTACTCTTCCATGGCCCTGGCAAAGATGCCTGAGCCAGTGAGGTTCCGGATCCGCTTCTCTGCATTTTCCAGGACGCGGGTGGCCAGAAGCTCCAGGGGGATGCCCCGCAGGAGGTATATCTCGGCATACCGGTAGATGCCAATGATTCCCATGGCTTCCAGGTCGTCAGCCACAGATAGAATTGCCAGGATTCCGGGAGGGGTGCCTGATTCTGGATAGATCCGGGCTTCCTTGGTGTCGTGTAGCTCTATGGCTGCCAGGATGCTTTCAAATTCGGCAGGGGGCCTGTGTCCGCTCTCTGAAAACCAGGACTGGCAGAGTTCCCTGCCCAGCCTGCCATGATCCTCCCGGGTGGACTGGGACATGCCCAGGTCATGAAAAAGTGAGGCGATCAGGACACCCTCCACCAGGGCTGGTGTGAGTGCCTGGTGCGTGTCGGCGATTTCATGCAAGAGTCGTTTTGACAGGTTCCAGACCCGCAGGTGATGGGCATGATCATGTGAGGGCAGGAAGCTTGACCGAAAGACCTCCTTTGCGTGCGCATACAAGGCCTCAAGCCAGTTCGTTTCTGCCCGGGCAATCCATATGTTTACGGGGGATGTCAAGAAGGATCAGCTTACCCGGGTGAGTTTGAGCATGTTGGTCTTTCCCCTTTCCATAATGGGGATGCTGCCCACATGCACCACCAGGTCGCCCTTCTTCAGCAGGTTCTGGCTGACCAGGAACGCTTCGGTATAGTCTATGTATTCATTCACATTCGTACATTCCCCGAAATAAAAGGCACGTACCCCCCATACCAGGCTCAGGTCGTTGATCAGCTGCTCGTTCATGGTAAAGGTGTAAATGGGGGCTTTGGGCCGGTGCGAACTGATCTGAATGGCGGTGTATCCCGAGTAGGTCAGGGAGACAATGGCTGCGGCATTGATGAAAAAGATACCGACCTGCGATATACATATATACACATATATATAAATATTTCATCACAACCTACATATTATTCCAAGATTAAGATC
>CBDTYO010000061.1:0-13755 GCA_965364615.1 uncultured Bacteroidia bacterium | reverse complement strand
ACTCCTTGACGCTGCATAGGTTGGCACCCTGGCCATTGAACACTATGGTGCCATTGTTCACGCTCCAGTTCTCTTTCACTTTTTCATTGGCCGCATCCTGCAGTTCCTGCAGTTCTTCGGGCGACAATGCTTCCTTTTGTTTGGGATCCGCAGCCAGTCCCTGCCAGCCATCAAGGTCCTTCCCGTTGAACATGGGAACAAATCCCTCCCGTTCCGGCATTCCATCCAGGTAATTGTCTATATCGATCTGCAGGTATTCGCTGTCAGGGCCGCTGATGATCTCCCTGGCCCTTGCCAGTTTTTCCCTGACCAGCTGACCTTCCAGTCCATTGTCCTGTCCGTCGCTGGGGAGCACCACCCTGACCAGCGCATTGGCCGCCTGGGTCTGGTAAGTTTCGTCTTCCAGGTATTTGCCCAGGGTCACGAAACTCAGGAAGGTCTTTATTCCGCCCATGGCCCGTATGAGCGAAACGGTGTTTCTGCGGTTTGCTGCATGGGGCTGTATTTTTCTAAGCCACAGTAATTTCTGATCGTCAGGCAGGGATGACCTGCTGACAATGCGTACATAATTATTGAAGGCCTCTGCCCGGACAGCCTCTTCCGGATGTTGGATACAGATTTCCAGCATGGCATGGGTGGCAAAGAGGTCACCTGATTTCATCTATCCTTCCATGGTCCTTTGTTTCACCGCTTCATCCCCGTTCAGGTATTCAGCGTAGACTGCTTCAAGGGCTTCTTTTCCCCCCACGGCGGACAGGACCCCAATGTACCGGCTGGTATTGGATTTTTCAGAGGCATGAGACAGCAGGGCCAGTACAGAAGCTGTTTTGTCCGGACTGCTGAGGATCGATTCGACCAGTGCTTGCTCCAAGTGCGCCTGTTCTTCTTCGTCTTCCAGGGGATCAAATAATTGCATCAACACCTCCAGGTGCTCGTGGGTAGCCACCTTGAAGAGGTGGGCAATGGAAGCCGACCTTGCTTTTCCTCCCTCAGAAATCTGATCATAGATGGCCTGAAAGTATGCTGGATCCCGTTTTTCTGCAATCACTTCTATCAATACGGCCCTGGCTTCATCGGGAGCTTCTTCCAGCTGATAGACCAGCATGGGGATCAACTCTTTGTTCACGCTCTGCAGGAGCGCCGCTTTGGCTCCTTCGGTATCGGGCGGGGCAGGGTAGTCCACCAGGTGTTTGACCAGGTGGGGAACCGCGTCATCCTTCCGGATCAGGGCGATGGATCTCAGGGCCTGTTCTCGCACCCGGGGATCCGGGTCATTCAGGTAGCTGGTGACCAGGGTGGCGGTACGTTGCCGGTTGAGTTGTCCGAACAGATAAAGGATTTCCACCCTTACTTCATTGCTTTTGGCACTTTCCAGGATGGGGTACCAGGGTTCCACCGGAGAGTCCTGGGCAATGGCATAATTGATGGCCGCCATGCGATAGGATCTGTCATCGCTTTGCAAGGCTTTGGCCAGGTAGGGGACGGCCTCTTCCACATCGAAGTTTCCGGCCCCGGTGGTCAGGGCCCTGGACTTGAAATGTGCTTGTTCGGCCGTTTTACATTTTTTCCCCACCTGCTTGCAGATTTTCAGGCTCAGTTCAGGATTTTGTTGCCTGGCCATGGTTTCCGCATATACCAGCAGGCTGCCTGTGGCATTGGTGGGTTCCGGCATATACTTGCTTGCCGAAGCCGCAGCACTCAGGATCTTATAGGAATCGGGGTGACCCAGTTGAGCGAGACAGGCCAGCACACTTCGCTGCAGTTCAGGAGAATCGCTTCCTGCCAGCTGGGCCACGGCAGCAGCATGTTCCCTGTTCCCTGTCTCCTTGATGGCATTGACCAGCGCAATGGTGATCCTGTCCGTACTGTTCTCCAGTTCCCGGGCAAAAATGTCCGCTGCCTTCCCGGGAACTGCATCCCGGAGGACCCTGATGGCCGGATCGTGCAGTTGAGGATCGCCAAGATAGGGGGTCAGCACTTGCACCGATGCTTCGCTGCCGATATAATATAACTGGGCCATGAGGAAGCTCAGTACCTGGGGATCACTTCTTTTCCCAATCTCCTTCAGAATGAGGGATTCCCAGTTACTTTTCTGCAGCTCCATGCCCGGTTGGCTCACATGGCGCGAGAGACTTTCCACGGCCATTCTTGCCTGGGTATCATCCCCGGTTCCCGGAGGGATGACCAGGTCCAGGATTTTTTGCTGACCTGCCTCCTCCAGCTGGAGCATCTGTTCCATCTGTTTCAACAGGTCCTGTTCATTTTCAGCCGGGATCCGGGCCAGCAGATCGGCCACTTTGGTATCCAGGGTCCTGTTGTCCTGGGCCCTGTTGGGGACGGAGAACAACCAAAGGGCCAGCAGTACTAAGCTAAAGTATTTGGTCTGTATCATGGTATGGTCTTTTTTTGTAAGAGGTTTGTACTACATGTTCCAGGGCGAACGCATCGCAGGGTATAGCAGGCGATTGGCACCTTCATCATTGATAAACTCCTGCTTCACCGGATCAAAATGGAGCGTGCGTCCCAGCCTCACAGCTGCCACTCCCATGTTTACCATGGTACAGGAACGGTGACCGTTTTCTTCGTTGAGGGCAAATTTTTGCCGCGTCCTGACCGAATCATGGAAGGAGGTGATCTGCGGCGCGGGGTCGGGCAGACTGGCGGCCAGCTTCTGAATGTTGGGAATGTCAGAACGGAAGCCCCTGTATATTTTTCCTTTGGGACCCTCAATGTAGGCGGCCTCCTTGTCCCTGTTTTCTCCGTCCAGGATGATCTGGCAACCATCCTCGTAGCTATAGGTGATCCTTCGCCAGGATCCCACGGCATCGGGATGCTGCTGGGGAGCATCCACCTCCACTTTGATGGGACTGGTATGGTCCTTGTTCAGCATGTACTGGACAGGATCGAGGTAGTGCTGACCCATGTCGCCCAGTCCGCCCCCGTCGTAGTCCCAGAACCCCCGGAACTTGGAATGCACCCTGAGCGGATGATAGGGCTTGAGGGGCGCAGGCCCCAGCCACATGTTGTAATCCAGGTGTTCGGGAACCGGCTGGGGGGCCAGGTTGGTATCCCCGCTCCAGTAGAATTTCCAGTCAAAGCCGGTAATGCCGCTGACTGTGACTTTCAGGGGCCAGCCCAACACATCGTTCTCGATCAGTTTTTTCAGGGGAGCGACCGTCACTCCCATCCCGTAGAAGCCCCCCCGGAAACGGAACCAGGTGTTCAGCCTGAACATGCGGCCATTCCTCCGGACTGCCTCGATGACCCGCTTCCCTTCTCCAATGGTGCGCGTCATGGGTTTTTCACACCATATATCCTTGCCCGCTTCCGCAGCCATCACCGAAATAAGTCCGTGCCAGTGGGGAGGTGTGGCCACATGGACCACATCCACATCCTTCTGCAGGAGCACTTCCCGGAAATCGCTGTATCCTTTCACCCCCTGTCCGGCCTTGGCCATGGCCCGTTCCAGGTGCTGTTTATCCACATCACAAACAGCCACCAGCCTGCCTTCCCTTTCGAAATGGTGGTTGTAACCGATTCCGCCCACTCCGATAATGGCCTTGGTAATCTGGTCACTGGGCGCGATAAAGCCGGGTCCCCCCAGCACATGCCGCGGCACAATGGTAAAAGCCGCTGCTCCCAGCAGGCTTTTCCTCAGGAAATCTCTTCTCTCCATAATAGCTATTGGGTATTTGGGTTGTATGCTACCAAATGTAAACAATCAAGTTCATTGCATCAACTGATCGGGGACTTAAAAACCCGGGGATATTTTTTTACCTTGCCCTCTGACGAGAAAGCCCACAGATAATTGTATAAACCATGGCCAGCGCAAGAGAAAACCTCAGAAAGACACTCAATCATGAAAAACCCGATAGGATGGTGGTGGATTTGGGAGCCACCCCTGTCACGGGCATCCATGTCCTGGTGGCCGAACAATTCAAGAAACATTTTAGGCTGGAACAAAAGCCTGAAGGCTCAGGAACTTTCCGCGGATCGTGGGGGATTAATGAGTAAAATGTAACTATCTAATTTACTGATCATATGAAGGGATCACTCATCGTTGGAATCGCTTTCACAATGCTTCCCCTGCTTACGGGGCAGAAAAGCGCTAAAGAACTTTCCCATCTGCAATACCTGGATCATCCCTGGGTGGACTCTGTGTTACTGAACCTGTCAGAAGAGGAAAGGGTGGCGCAATCGTATTGGCTGGTATCAAGTCCGGAAGATGGGCTGGCGACCATGATGAAGAGTGCTCAGGCCATAGCGGAACATGGTCTGGGAGGGCTGATCTTAACTAAAAGCCCCAGCGAACAGGAACTAGCGTGGATAGAATATTGTCAATCGGTTGCTGAGCTACCGCTGCCTGTCGCCCTGGAGGGCAGTTGGAGCGACTGTTACCCGGGTAAAAATTCACTGGCTGCCATTGCCAGTGATCCACTTCGCTACAAAGCTGGTGAAAAGCTGGGAGCCCTTCTAAGGAAGAAAAAGCTCTCAGTGCTTATGACAAAAAACCTGGATGAGGCTGTCGCCCGAGGACTGGGTCATACCCATATTCTGGTCATCGACCTGGAGCGTGATTCCCTCTTGGCTGATGGCATTCACAGGATCCGTGCGACCGATGCAGACCTTATCCCGGGCATCCTGGAGGCAAGTGGCCCATCCGAAAAGGTGTACCAGAGAAGCAGGGAGGCTTTGGCATTAAAATATTGGACCATGCAGCAGGACCCTGATCAATCTGGGAGTGCGGGTGAGGAGCAGCTCGAAGCATCCGGCCAAAAGGCCTTCGTCAGGGAATTGTATGCAGCTTCCCTCACTGTATTAAAGAATATGGAAGACATCCTCCCTCTGAAGGATCTTGAGAAGACAAGGATTGCCTGTCTGGCTGTAAACCAGAGTAGTATGACTGAATTTCAGAAGATGGCCGGACTCTATACGAAGATCGATCACTACTTTTGGGATACAGACGAAGATAACATCGATGAACTGGCCACTAAGCTCGCCGGATACGATGTGGTGCTGGAAGCCATTTATCCCGGTCAGGAAAGCGAAGCTTTGCAGGCTTTCCTGGCATCCATAGCGAATGAAACCGAGCTCGTAGCGGTTTATTTTGGAGAGGCAATGGATCTGACGGAGACTGCCAGCATGGCAAATTTTGGAGCAGATCCCATGGTGGATGCCCTGATTCTAAGTTATGAGTTTAATGCCCTGACCGAAAGTCTGGCCGCCCAATTGATTTTCGGTGGAATTGGCGGGAGTGGCAGATTGCCCATGAAACTGGGAAATTTATACCCCAAGGGGAGCGGACTTAGCACCCCCGGTGGCTTAAGGCTCCAGTACGGATTTCCCGAAACCGCCGGACTCAGTTCCCGTATGTTGATTCCTGCCATAGATTCCATTGTACATGCGGGACTGAAAGCAGAGGCCTACCCGGGATGCCAGGTGATAGTGGCACGTAAGGGGACTGTGGTCTTTCACCAGGCTTACGGATACCACACCTACAGCAGGAGGATCAAAGTCCGAAAGGATGATTTGTACGACCTGGCATCTGTTACCAAGATATCTGGTCCGCTTTCGGGTTTGATGAAATTGGAGGGCTTAGGAAAATTTTCCTACCAGGGCCAGCTGGGCGATTACAGTGAGGCCATGAAGGGTTCCGATAAGGCAAGTCTGGAACTAAAAGATGTGCTGGCCCACCGTGCCGGCTTATATCCCTGGATTCCCTATCACGAGCGTATCTTGAAGAAGAACGGCAAATATAAGAGACGCTTTATCCGGCAGGAAGAAGGGGGGAGATTCAACGTTCAGGTATACGACCGCCTCTACCTGTCCTCTTCTTTTAAGGATAAGATTTTCCGAACCATAAGGAAATCGGAACTGGGTGAACCTGTTTATCGCTACAGTGGTTTATCTTTCTTTTTATTTCCAAGCATCATTGAAGAGCTATCCGGACAGCCTTATGAAGGTTTTCTCTCTGAGCAGATATACCATCCCCTGGGAGCCTGGGAATTGCTGTATCACCCACGCAGTTCTTTCCCTGCTTCCCGTATTGTCCCCACCGAATATGATTCTCTCTTCCGGAAAGAGTTGATTCATGGCTATGTGCATGACGAAGGAGCGGCCTTGATGGGCTCTTACGCAGGAAATGCAGGGCTTTTTGCTTCTTCCAATGACTTGTTGAAGCTCATTGAAATGTACAGGCGAATGGGTTCCTATGGGGGTGAGCAGATTATTCCGGGAGAAGTGCTTAAGGAATATACCACCTACCAGTTCCCTGAACTTGAGATCCACAGGGGACTGGGATTTGATAAACCCTTACTGAGTGAAAAGGACGGTACACCGAGAGATTATCCCTGTCCGGGTGCCTCGCCCTCCAGTTTCGGTCATTCAGGATTCACCGGGACCTTTGTATGGGCCGACCCGGAACATGAAATCACCTATGTCTTCCTGTCCAACCGGGTACATCCCACGCGTGAGAATAGTCTCTTGTATGATATGAATATCCGGACCTCGATACTGCAGAGTGTTTATGATTCCATCCTGGAACCCTGACGCCTGAATTAAAGAATGACTTGGATTGCAGGCAGGAGACCTTCAGCTATTCGCATGGATCCCAGATCATTGGGATGTACTCCGTCTACTGTGCATTCATCGTAATTCTCACCCAGTAGGGTAGAACCATCCAGGAAATGGATGTGCTTCCCATCATCAGGCGGAACATCGCTTATTTCTCATATTACATGTGGGCTGCCGGCGGCAGTTGGTAGGATGCGGTGCAGGAAATGCGTGATCGAAACATGGTCACCCTCACGCAAAAGCGCTAGGGCCTAAGTTGGGCAGGAAATTTGCATCGACGATTGACAGATAATTGTTACATTGTGCATTGTTTTTCAGGAATAGAGAATACATCCCATGAGCCAATCAAGAAAGAATCTTCAGAAGACCCTGAATCATGAACAACCCGACCGCATGGTGGTGGACCTGGGAGCCACACCTGTCACGGGCATCCACGTGCGGGTGGTCGAACAGCTCCGGAAGCATTTTGGACTGGAACAAAAGCCTGTGAAGGTGACCGAGCCTTTCCAAATGCTGGGAGAGGTGGAAGAGGACCTGCAGGCGGCCATGGGAGTGGATGTGATCGGCGTGAATCCTGCTTCCGACATGTTCGGAAATCCCATGAAAGACTGGAAGGAGTGGAGGACCCCCTGGGATCAGGTGGTGCTGGTTCCGGGATCATTTGCGCTTACGGTGGACAGCCATGGCGATACCCTGATTCATCCCCAGGGGGATGCCGGCGTGGACCCCAGTGCCAAAATGCCCAAAGCGGCCTATTTCTTTGATGCCGTGAATCGGCAGGCCCCCCTGGATGAGAGCAGACTGGATCCGGAGGACAATGTGGAGGAGTTTACCCTCCTGGGCCAGGAGGACCTGGATTACTGGCGCAGGGTCATTCCGGAAGCAGCCTCCAGGGGCAAGGGTCTGGTGGCCAATTTCGGGGGCACCGGCATCGGTGACATTGCCCTGGTACCCGGACTCAATCTGAAAGCTCCCAAAGGAATACGCGATGTGGCCGATTGGTACATGTCGACACTGATGCGGCCCGACTACCTGCATTACGTATTTGAGAAACAGACCGATGTGGCCCTGGAGAATCTCTCGAGGATCAGCGAGATTGCAGGCGACCAGGTGGATGTGGCATACATCTGCGGCACCGATTTTGGAACCCAGGAATCTTCTTTTTGTGACCTGGACACTTACGAAAGCCTGTATGCTCCCTATTACCGCAAGATCAATGACTGGGTCCATGAACATACTTCCTGGAAAACCTTCAAGCACAGCTGCGGGGCGGTGGAACCCTTCATGGATCATTTCATCTCCTCAGGCTTCGATATCATCAATCCGGTACAGATCAATGCTGCCGGCATGGATCCGGTGCTGCTCAAGGAGAAATATGGCGACCGCCTCACGTTCTGGGGCGGGGGAGTGGATACCCAGAAGGTACTGCCTTTTGGTACTCCCGAAGAGGTAAAGGCCCACGTGACGAAACAGTGCGAAATCCTCTCTCCAGGGGGAGGATTTGTCTTCACTACGGTGCATAATATCCAGGCCAATGTGCCCCTGCAGAATGTCCTGGCCATGTTGGCGGCCATCAGAGGGTTTGGAAGCTGATTCTTCCCTTTTATTTCAAGCTATTTAGAACAGATTTACCGTTTTTTTAGGTACCTTTGTGTCTTTAAAATTCAAGGGTATTTCCTATAAATAACTCATTATTAATAATTAAAAGCAACATTGCAATGTCAGATGTAAAACGCGTTTATACTTTTGGAAACAGAAAAGCCGAAGGTAAAGCCGACATGAAAAATTTACTGGGCGGAAAAGGTGCCAACCTTGCAGAAATGAACCTGATCGGGGTTCCAGTGCCTCCCGGATTTACCATTACCACCGAAGTTTGTACGGAATACAACAAGCTGGGTCAGGACAAGGTCGTGGAACTGATCAAAGCAGAAGTAGAAGCCGCTGTGAAGAACATTGAAGATATCATGGGAACCGGGTTCGGAAGCAACGAGAATCCCTGCCTGGTTTCTGTCCGTTCCGGTGCCCGCGTATCCATGCCAGGCATGATGGATACGGTTCTGAACCTGGGCATGAATGAAGATGCCGTACAGGGACTCATCAAAAAAACCGGCAATGAGAAATTTGCCTGGGACAGCTACCGTCGCTTTGTACAGATGTATGGCGATGTGGTGCTGGGAATGAAACCCGAATCCAAGGAAGACATCGATCCCTTTGAAGAGATCATGGAGGAGGTGAAGGAAGCCCGTGGAGTTGAGAATGACAACGAACTTACCGTAGAGGATCTGAAAGAACTGGTGGAGAAATTCAAGGCAGCTGTCAAGAAACAGACCGGTCACGATTTCCCGACGGATCCGTGGGAGCAACTCTGGGGAGCCGTCATGGCTGTATTTGACAGCTGGGAAACTCCCAGGGCCCAGTACTACCGCACCATGAACCAGATTCCCGGTGATTGGGGAACCGCGGTGAATGTCCAGGCCATGGTCTATGGGAACATGGGTGAATCTTCCGGTACGGGAGTGGCCTTTACCCGCGATGCAGGAACCGGGGAAGATATCTTCAACGGCGAATACCTGAGCGATGCCCAGGGCGAAGATGTGGTGGCCGGAGTCAGGACCCCCCGTCAAATCACCAAGGAGGGATCGCTCAGGTGGGCCAAACTGGCCAAGGTAAGTGAAGAAGAACGCCTGGCCGATTATCCTTCCCTGGAAGAGGTCATGCCCGAGGTATATGCTGAGCTGCACGAAACCGAGCAAAAGCTGGAAGATTATTTCAAGGATATGCAGGACCTGGAATTCACCATCCAGGAAGGCAAACTCTGGTTGCTGCAAACGCGTAACGGGAAACGTACCGGTGCAGCCATGGTAAAGATTGCCATGGACATGCTGCGGGAAGGCAAGATCGACGAAAAAACGGCCCTGCTTCGCCAGGAGCCTTCCAAACTGGATGAATTGCTGCACCCGGTCTTTGAAAAAGGTGCATTGGCCAAAGCCAGTGTGCTTGCACAGGGACTTCCCGCATCTCCGGGAGCGGCCACAGGACAGATCGTTTTCTTTGCCGATGAAGCCAACAAGTATCCCGTATCCATCCTGGTGAGGATTGAGACCTCCCCGGAGGACCTGGAAGGCATGAACATTGCCAAAGGGATCCTGACCGCACGCGGTGGGATGACTTCCCATGCCGCTGTGGTGGCACGCGGGATGGGTAAATGCTGTGTATCGGGTGCCGGTGGCGTGAAGATCGACTATAAGGCACGCACCATGACGGCTGCCGGTAAGACTTTCAAAGAAGGAGACTGGATCTCCCTGAACGGCTCCACCGGTAATGTGCTGGATGGAAAAGTAGCTACCATCGATCCTGAATTGAGCGGGGATTTCGGAGCCATTCTGGAACTGGCTGAAAAGCACACCAGAATGGATGTCCGAACCAATGCCGATACTCCCCATGATGCCCAGGTGGCTCGCGACTTTGGAGCGAAGGGGATTGGGCTGACCCGCACCGAGCACATGTTCTTCGAAGGAGAGCGTATCAAGGCCATGCGGGAAATGATCCTGGCCACCACCGAGGCAGAGCGTCGCAAGGCGCTGGAAAAGCTCCTTCCTTACCAGAGGGAAGACTTCGAAGGCATTCTGGAAGCCATGCACGGATACGGAGTGACCATCCGCCTGCTGGATCCGCCGCTGCACGAGTTTGTTCCCCACGATGAAGCCAATCAGAAAGTGATGGCCGACGAAATGGGAATCTCCGTGGCTGATATCCAGGCACTGGTGGAAGACCTTCACGAGTTCAATCCCATGCTGGGACACCGTGGATGCCGCCTGGGAAATACCTATCCCGAGATCACCGAGATGCAGGCCAGGGCCATCATCGAGGCAGCTGTGAACCTGACCAAGAAAGGCGTGGATGCACGTCCCGAGATCATGGTTCCCCTGATCGGGACCTGGAAAGAATTCAAAATGCAGGAAGAGATCATCAGGGCCACTGCCGAGAAGGTATTCGAAGAGAAAGGAGCCAAGTGCGATTTCCAGGTAGGTACCATGATCGAGATTCCCAGGGCTGCCCTTACAGCAGACCTGGTGGCAGAGCATGCGGAGTTCTTCTCCTTCGGGACCAATGACCTGACCCAAATGGCATTCGGATATTCCAGGGACGATGCCGGTAAATTCCTTCCCATCTATATCGAGAAGGGGTTGTTGAAGAACGATCCTTTCCAGACCCTGGACCAGGAAGGAGTGGGACAACTGGTGGAAATGGGCGTATCCAAAGGACGTTCCACCAATCCCGAGCTGAAAGTGGGGATCTGCGGAGAACATGGCGGAGATCCCGATTCCGTGGAGTTCTGTCACCGCGTGGGAATGAACTATGTAAGTTGTTCTCCCTTCCGGGTACCTATTGCCAGGCTGGCAGCTGCTCAGGCCAACCTGAGGTAGTTTGACCAAGCCACTGATTTAACATACCAATTAAGCGGTAAAACTTGATTTTACCGCTTTTTTTTTGGATATTTGCCCAGCTATTTTATTAGAATATTCGAGGTATTACTTTCAGATTAAAATACAAATAACCCTAAAAATAACAAACAGCAAGACAATGATCGAAATTTTAAAGAAATTGAAACTTGAACAGTATGACATCACCGGGATCACCGACGTGGTCTATAATCCTTCTTTCGAGACACTCTATAAAGAAGAAATGAATCCGGATCTTGAAGGATTCGAAGTGGGGGTGGAGAGTGAATTCGGAGCAGTCAAGGTAGATACGGGCATTTTTACCGGGCGTTCTCCCAAGGACAAGTATGTGGTGATGGACGATACCACCAGGGACACGGTCTGGTGGAAATCGGACACGGCCAAATCCTCTGATAACAAACCCATCAATGCCGAAATCTGGAAACACGGTTATGACCTTGCTTCTTCCCAGCTTTCGGGAAAACGCTTATATGTGGTGGACTGTTTCTGCGGAGCCAATGAAGACACGCGCCTGAAGGTCCGTTTCATCATGGAGGTGGCCTGGCAGGCACATTTTGTGACCAACATGTTCATCAGGCCCACCCGGGCACAGCTGGAAGGTTTCGAGCCCGATTTTGTGGTATTGAACGCTGCCAAGACCGTCAATCCGAAGTGGAAGGAACAAGGGCTGAATTCGGAGGTCTTTGTGTTTTTCAACCTGAGCGAGAAAAAGGCGGTGATCGGGGGTTCCTGGTACGGGGGTGAGATGAAAAAAGGAATATTCTCGGTCATGAACTATTATCTGCCTCTCAGGGGCATTGCGGCCATGCACTGTTCGGCCAATGTGGGTCCCAAGGGGGATACTGCCATATTCTTTGGCCTTTCGGGTACAGGAAAAACCACCTTGTCCACCGATCCCAAGCGCGCCCTGATCGGAGATGATGAACACGGTTGGGACGATAATGGAATTTTCAATTTTGAAGGCGGATGCTACGCCAAGACCATCAACCTGAGTGAAGAAAGTGAACCGGATATATACCATGCCATCCGCAGGGATGCCTTGCTGGAGAACGTGATGGTGCACAAAGACGGCAAGGTGGATTTCAGTGATGCCTCCAAGACCCAGAACACCCGGGTATCCTATCCCATCTACCACATCGACAATATTGTGAAGCCGGTATCCAGAGCCGGGCATGCCCAGAAGGTCATATTCCTCACGGCCGATGCTTTTGGGGTGATGCCCCCTGTATCCAAGCTGACCCATGACCAGACACAATACCATTTCCTTTCCGGCTTTACAGCCAAACTGGCGGGTACCGAACGGGGAGTGACCGAACCGGTTCCGGCATTTTCCGCCTGTTTTGGGGCTGCTTTCCTGACCCTGCATCCCACCAAGTATGGAAAGGAACTGGTGAAAAGAATGGATGCTGCCGGTTCTTCCGCCTACCTGGTCAATACCGGCTGGAACGGCACCGGGAAGCGGATCTCCATCAAGGATACCCGTAGGATCATCGATGCCATCCTGGACGGATCCATCGACAGTGCGCCCACCAAGATGATCCCCTATTTCAATCTGGAGGTTCCCACCGAGCTGCATGATGTGGACCCGGGGATCCTCGATCCCAGGGATACCTATGCGGATCCGGCTGAATGGGAAAAGAAAGCGAAGGATCTGGCCCAGCGATTTATCAAGAACTTTGAACAGTTCACAGATAACGAGGAGGGAAAAGCCCTGGTGGCTGCCGGTCCGCAATTGTAGGCAGAAATGTATGTTTCAAGCATCCGGCGGGGATAGTTCCTCTGGCCGGATGCCTTCCCCATTTTCAATGTATCCGGTCAGTTCGTTGAGGAACCTCACCATGGGGGCGCCATCCAACACATCATGATCGCATAGTATGGTCATGTGCAACATTTCCCGTACTTTGACCTGGCCATCGATCACCACCGGCTTTTTTAAAATGGAACCAATGCCGAAGGACAGGGGGTGGACCGACTTATGCAGAAACCATCCTTTGATGGTCCCCATCATTCCCACCGAGGTGATCACCACGTTTCCCATGCGCTGAAAGGCAAACCTGGGATTCCTCAGCATGATTCGCCACATGGATCGCCGCAGGAATCCGGGCAAAGAAAAATAGAGGTTTTCGTACCAGGGCGTATTCTTATGCAATACTGTTTCTTTGCTTGACAGGTCCTTGTTTTTTGCCTGGTTTATTTCTGCCTGTATATCAAAGGCGCTTTTTTCATTGGTCTTTTCGATGAGCAGAGCGATGGGTACTTTCTTTCCCTCTATCTGCTTTTCCACCAGCATGGAAATATTTATGTCCTCGAAAATGATGAGCTTCCGTTTGTTGTAAAGATAGGCGGCAGCTGCTTTATGCTCCTCCAGCACATGGCTGATGGATTTGATCAGCCAGGCATTGAAGGACACCCGGATGCCATTTCTTCGTCCTTCCTGAAGCTTTCTCCGGCAGTCTGTTACATCAAATTCCAGCATGGCACTGACGTGATGCTTTGACAATCCGATGGAATAAACATCAAAGGTGGCTATTCTTGAGCGCGGGATCTTCTGAAAGGTATGGGCTGTTTTCATTCCATAGCAAATGTAACACAGAGAACCATGATTCACAAGATGCCGGAGTGAGCACTTTTGTGTATTTTAGCATGATGTTTTACCTGTTGGCCATCATATTGGGAGCCTACCTGCTGGGCTCCATACCCTCCTCGGTGTGGCTGGGCA
>CBDTYO010000060.1:0-13817 GCA_965364615.1 uncultured Bacteroidia bacterium | reverse complement strand
CCATCTGGTAGGCTTCTATAACCGGCCCCATGTCGTTATTGCCCCCGAACTGGTCAATGCCCGCCTCGATGGCTTTGTAATGTTTTTCTGCCACGCTCAGGGTTTCTACCCCCCAGCTTTTCCCTGAGAATTCATCCACCGTCTGCACATCCCCTGTAATGCCCCAATCGGAGCAAACCACGCCGTCGTATCCGTATTTTTCTCTTAGCAGATCGGTGATGATGTATTTGCTGTAAGCATTCCCCACATTTTCCCCGTATTTGGAGTCAATGTCCGTGGAAATGGTGTAGTAGGGCATCACCGCGGAGGCCATGCCGGTGGCTCCCTCCAGTGCAAAGGCCCCTTTTACGAAAGGTGCCAGGTGATCTTCCAGGTTGTTGCCGGGATACACCGCATAGGCCCCATAGCCGAAGTGTGCATCACGTCCCCCTTCTTCGGGTCCGCCACCGGGCCAGTGTTTTACCATGGCATTCACGCTGTGGTAGCCCCAACCATTCCGGATTTCATATTCACCGCCCGAGGTCTGGAAGCCATCCACATAAGCCCTGGCCATATCCGTGGCCAGATCAGGGTCTTCCCCCATGGTTCCGCTGAAGCGGCTCCACCTGGGTTCGGTCGCCAGGTCGATCTGTGGGGAGAGGGCGGTGGCAATCCCCAATGCACGATACTCGATGGAAGCAATCTCTCCGAACTGCTTCATCAAACCGGGATCGAAGGTGGCTGCAATTCCCAGGGTGGCCGGCCACATGGAGATATCGCCCCCGGAGCCCATGTCAAATTCGGCACTGGATCTGGTCCTGTGCCGTGGATCCGAACTGGTATTGGCAGGGATCCCGAGCCCGATCCCTTCTACCAGTGCTTGCATATTGTTGTTCCAGGTGGCAGCCACAGCCGGACTTTGCACAGAGGTCACCAGAACATGACGCAGGTTGTCCTCCGTGAGGAATTTAATTTGCGCATCCGACAGATCGGAGGGTTCTGCTCCGCTCTCCTGAAAAGGCTTGCCATTGTATGTGGCGCCAAAGCGACCCCGGCCCCCAGCAGGGACTCCCTGGTGGGCGCTGTATAGCATCAGCCCGGCCATCTGTTCCACCGACATCAGGCCGACCAGGTCGCTGATGCGATCATCCACCGGCAGGCGCCAATCCTCATAAGGATCCAGGGTGCCGTTTTTGTTCAGGTCCTTGAATGCATACCCCTTGTTCTCAATAAGGTTGACACCTGAAGCAGGGGCATAGCCCAGGGTGGCACCCCCCTGGTTGAGTACCAGGGTGTAATCCCCCTGTTCTTCAAGGGTGTATTTTGGGCCACAGGAGGTAAGTGTAAGGATAAACAATCCCAGGAGAACATAAAGCACAGATTGAATCGATTTCATGGTGGGTCTTTGTATTAGGGTTTCTGATATTTACATTGGACTCAGGCTGTCCAAAAGGGTTTAAGTCCTTTACATTTTATTCAGGATGATCCCCAGCCCGAAATCGCCTGCACCGCTCCAGTGGAACCTGGAATCAGAAAAAATAAATCCGGGTCCCATGCTGAAGTTCCAATACCAGCGCCGCCCCATGGTGTATTGGAATCCAACGGTGCCTCCCAGGGAGTAGCGAAGATCGGGAAATTCAATATTAAACGGAAGGCTGATGAACCAGCCGGAATAGTACCGGGTGGTTTTGCCTTTTTCATGCCTCTCATCCAGGTTAAAGTAATAGCGGGGCTCCAGGGTAAAGCTGGGTCTGAAATAGGGATAGGAGGACGGTCTGCCTTCATCATGGTCCCAGAAGGAGGTTTTTAGCCAAAATCCTGTGACCAGGGTAAAGTAATCGGAAGGTGCAATTTCGGCAATCAATCTGGGCGAAATAAAACTGATTCGGCCGATCACCGAGGGTGATTCCGGTTCCATCCCAAAGGTAGGATTCTGGCCCTGAATTGGCATCAGGGTCAGCAACATCAAAAGCAATAAGGGCAATGATCGTTTCATGGTTTTTATATTTCAGATCCACAGATCTTACAGTAATTCGCATCCCTGTCGTGCTTGTCGTGGCCGCATTGCGTACAGACAATTTCCCCGGGAGCCTGTTCCTTTTTGGCCGCTTTCCCTATTTCCAGGGTGATGATTCCGGTGGGAACCGCAATGATGGAATAACCTGTCAGCATGGCTGCAGAAGCAAGGATCTTTCCCAGCACTGTGACCGGTGCTATGTCGCCGTAACCCACTGTGGTAATGGTCACGATGGCCCAGTATATGCTTTGGGGAATCGAGGTAAACCCACTTTCCTCTCCTTCGATCAAATAGAGCAGAGATCCCAGGATCAGCACCAGGGTAAGGACCGCACCGAAAAAGACCACGATTTTATGCACGCTCATTTGCAGGGCCCTCACCAGAATGGCTGCCTCTTTTACATACCGGGCCAGTTTGAATATTCTGAACAGGCGAAGAAGCCTGAGTGCCCGGAAGGTCAGAAGGAAGGTATACTGGTCAAAGAACAGGCCCAGGTAGGTGGGCAGGATGGCCAGCAGGTCGACCACCCCGAAGAAGCTGGTGATGTATTTCAGTGGCTTGGGGGCGGAGTAGATCCGGAGCAAATACTCCAGGCTGAATATGATGGTGAAGAACCATTCAGTGGAAACAAAGACATCATGAAAGGCAGCCCGAATGGAGGAAACAGATTCCAGAATCACAGTCGTGACACTGAGAATGATCATCCAGAGCAGCACAATATCAAAGGCCCGGCCCAACCTGGTTTCGGTGCCAAATATGATCACAAATATTTTTTTCCTCACACCCACTCCATTCAAAGTTATGATTTTTGTACCAAAGAAAAGAGGCCATCTCTAACGAGACAGCCTCCCAGTAAGAATTCTTTGAAAGCCCGGCCCTATTCAGGGCTGATTGCTTCAACGGGACATACATCGGCGCATGCACCGCAATCGGTACACAGCTCTGGATCAATCACATAAATATCACCTTCACTGATCGCTTCCACAGGACACTCATCAATACAGGTACCGCATGCAGTACAATCGTCTGAAATTACGTAAGCCATATCTTATTTTTTTTTGGATTCGTGACGAACAAATTTAGTGGCAAATTTCTTTTTAGCAATCCCAAAGGGACTTATTTTTTTACACAGGATGTTTTTTTGGCAACTCAATGGCCAGGCAGGCGAGCAGCGAAATTCCCGTTTTCAGCGCAGCTTCATCGGCCCTGAACCTGGCGGTATGCAGCGGATAATGTTCCCTGGCCTCCGGGTACCTGACCCCCAGGCGGTACATCATTCCAGGAATGGATTGGGTGAACCAGGCAAAATCCTCGGCGGTCATCCGGATGTCCATGTCCTCCACCTTGCCGGGACCCAGAAATTGGGTGGCCAGAAGACGTGACTCTTCAGTGATTTTCTCATGGTTTCTGAGAACGGGGTAACCCTGTCTGATATCCACCTGTACGGACCCACCCTGACTGGTGGCAATGTCTGATGACACTTTTTCAATGAGCCTGTGGGCCTCCTTTCTCCAGCTTTCATCCATGGTTCTGAAGGTACCCTCCAGCTTCACCTGGTCGGGAACCACGTTGGTGGCTCCATCTGCCAGCACTTTGCCAAAGGAAAGCACCGTAGGAACCCCTGAAGGAGCCAGGTCATCCATTGTCTCCTGAAGCTTTATCAGGATGTGGGATGCCATCAAAATGGGATCTCTCAGATATTGGCGCAGGGCCCCGTGTCCTCCCTTTCCTTTCACGGTGATATAGATTTCATCGTTGGAGGCCATGTAGAGCCCGGATCTGAAGCCCACATGTCCGGCTTCCATTTCGGGAAGCACATGCTGGGCTATGATCATATCCGGGGTGCGGCCTTCAAACACTCCCTGCTCAAGCATCAGTTTTGCTCCTCCGGGAATCAATTCTTCGCCCGGCTGAAAAATAAACAGAATCTCCCCTTCGATGAAAGGCTTCAGGTGTTTGAGTATGCCTATGGCACCAAGCAAGCAGGCCATGTGCATGTCATGACCGCAGGCATGCATCACGCCCGGGTTTTGCGAGGCAAAAGGAAGGCCTGTATCTTCCTGGACAGGCAGTGCATCCATATCTGACCGAAGGGCTATCCTGGGTCCAGGAGTCTCTCCCTGAATGCGGGCCACGATTCCCGTTTCAACCAGGGGAAAATCGTATTCCACCTCCCACCGTTCCAGCAGCTCGCGAATGGTGGCCGAGGTCTGGTGCTCCTGGAATGAAAGCTCCGGGTGCTGGTGGAAATGTCTTCTGATCTCCACCATTTCTTTCATCCACTGATCGGAAAGTAAGTGGTCAATTTGCTCCTTCAGTTTCATAGGGGAAGGCTTGCTGTGATTAAAAGTCAAGGCTGAGAGAAAGATAGAACAGGCGGGGTTGCACCTTCATATTCTCCACACCCCAGGCCCAATCAAGCCGGATAAAATAACCCAGTAACTGTGCCCTGACGCCAAATCCATAGCCGGCCACGATGGGACCCCGGTTGGCGTCCACGGTAATGGTCATGGGACCGTTTTCTATGATTTCGGTATTCCAGGCGTTTTTATTGTTGTAAGGGTTCAGACCGGTCCATGCACTTCCCACATCGGCAAATCCCACAAGCTGGAAATTGTTGAGAAAACCAGAGCTCAGAGGGTGTCCGGCCAAATACCGGAACACGGGCCATCTGAGTTCCGTATTGATGACCACGAAATTACTACCATTCCGGATGTTCTGCGAGAATCCCCTGAGGTTGGTGGCCAGGGCTTGGTAGGCATAATTTCTCGAATAATCGATGTCAACGCTTTCATTGAATGTGGGCACCCTGTTTTGAGAAAAATTGATCCAGTTATCCACACTGCCCAGGTAATAGATCAGGGGGCTCCTCCCAAAAGAAGTACTCCCTGCAATCCTGTTGGCCCAGATGAGGCTCCGGTGAATGCGGAGGTAATGCCTGAAGTCCCCGCCCAGTACAAAGAGGTCTGATTTGCTGGCGTTGATCTGCCTGTATGCCTCAGCAAAAACCTTCCATCGCATGCCGCTGTACAGGTTGGTGCCCAGCTGCCTGGTGTTATCAAAAATCAGTTCTCCCTTCAATCCCCCCCACACCTTTACCAGGTCAGGTTGGTTGAGGCTGCTGACGTCGGAAGAAAGGTACACCGATTTATCGTGTCTGAAGGAGGCGGTTCCTTTCAATGCAAGGGTCTGATTAAAAGGGAATTTAAGAGACGCCAGCAGTTCATTGGTGAAGGTTTTTACAATAAAATTCTGGTCAATGAAGCTTTTGAAGACCTGGCGATGAAAGAGCAATTGTTTATCCAACCGCTTTTTCAGGTTCTCAAAACTGAGAAGGTATTCATTGCTGTCAAAATCAGTGGCAAACCTGATACCACCCACCAGCCGGTAGTCCTCGAATAAATCGTTGGCCCCCACCTTGAACAGCAGGTTGAGACCAGGATTGTAATAGAAGGCCCCTCCGGTGAATGCCTGGTAGGAGGCATTCAGGAAGCTGAAGTCGATCTGGTTCACCAGTTTGTTGGGATAAAATGCGGTAGAGTAGTCAATGTACATCCTGCGGTCTTCTTGCATGGAGTCCAGCACCAGATTCAGGTTCCGGCTGCGCAACTGGTTGTTATAATAATTCAGCTTCTCTCTTTCGAAAATATAATTGTTGATATCGATCCTGAACTCCTGCAAGGGTATGGTGTCCCCCTCATGGACCAGCATGTTGTCGGCAATATCTTTCATGGAGACCACCTTCTTTTCCACGTGGTGGATAGAGTCCTCCCTGATAAGCCTGTTCACATGCTTGTCCCTGTATTCGGTGGGCTCCAGCTCGTCCCCGAATCTGCGTTCAAAATCAAAGGGGTATTTATACATGTGATACCTTCGATTCATGTAGACGATCTCCGCGATCTCATTGGTTTGGGTATTGATGTCGTGGGAAAGAATGTTCCGTTTGTAATCCGACATCGGAAAACTATTGGCAAAGTACCTGTAATGTATGGTGGTATCCACCAGGCTGATGGTACTGTCATACTTGGCATAGTAGCGGTTCACAATGCCGTTCTTATCACTCAGGTAGAAGAATTCATTCCTTCGCGGGGACAGGGGTTCCGAGTGGTTGATAAATTCACCCTCGGAAATTTTCTGGAGTACCCGGCTCTTGCCACTATAGTCATACACAAATACAGCACGTGCAGTAGTGGTGTTGTTCTCAGGATCATTTTCCAAAAACAGCGTATCGAGCCTTCTGTTGGATACAAAGCTTATGCTGTTCATGCCATTGATGAACCTGGGATCGAAATCATCAGCCAGGTCATTGGTGATCCGCTCGTTGGTGGATGCTGCAATGTCAAATACCCAAATATCTGTCTGGCCATCGACCACGGCTGAGAAAACCAGCTTCCTGGCATCGGGTGAAAAACTCAGGTCGAGGACCTTCTCGAAGTTGATGAGGTTCCGGGTGGTGATTTCCCGCGTATCCAGGTTATATACATGAAATTTCAGCAGGCCTTTTTCTTCGGTAACGAACCCGAGGATCTGAGAGGAGGGATGCCAGGCAATGGCCGGGTAGGAATAATCGTTGATCTGGTCAAGTTTCTGTCCCCGCTTGTAGATCTTGGTTTGTTTGTCGGTGGTTTCGTTGTGGATCCAGATCATGTACTTTCCTTTCTGGTTGGTCACATAGGCCACAAACTGGCCATCCGGACTGATCTTGATGTTCTGGTAGACCCTTTTTTTGTGAGGACGGTTCAGAATATCTCCCTGTTCGGGGAGTCCTGCCGTTTCCTCCAGAGAGGTATACAATCCCAGGTAATAAGCTGTCCAGTCAATGGAGAGATCCTTCAGCCGGCTTCCAAGCACATACAAAAATCCGCTTTCTGCATTCTTGTTGATCTTGGTGATGTACAGGATCTGAGGAATGATCGAAGCACCGTACAGGTCGGCCACATATTTCCAGAAAGAATGTCCCGCATAGCGCGCATCATCGTCCTGCAGATTCACAAATTTGCGGTATTTACCCGAGATGATGCCATCCTTGACACGGTTTTCAAGTTCGTAATCCCAGGGATTGGAGACAAAGGAGATTAAACCCTCCAGGTACCACTCAGGGAGGTTGATCATGGTGCTGTTGGTCAGGTTGTCCCGCACTCCCTTTCCATATAACATTTCGGTCAGCAACACTTTGGCTATGGCTTCTCTGATCTGCCTCTCGAAATTCACGTGATCCCCGTCAAAATACAGAAAAACCTTGTTTTGAATGATCTGGGTGGTTCCCCCGATATTGTATTCCTCTGCTTCTGAAACCAATCCGATGTTACTCTGCCTGAAGTCCGACAGTTTATTGTAAGTCAGGAAGATGAGTCTTCGCTCGATATCGTAATCGAAGAAGCGTTCAATGAGGGCAAGCTCCTTTTCCACAAAGTCGGCCACATACAAGGAAAGATCCGTGCCGTTCTCGTAGGAGTACACATCAAATCTGTCGAAACGGTAATATTTCCAGTAGCGGTCGTTATACTGCACCCTGTTCTTGCCGAAATTCATTTGCATCCCATTGTAAAACTGGGCTGACAAAGCGGTCGTACCTAGGACCAGGAACAACAGGAGCGCTATATTTCTTCTGTTTCTCATTTCCCGTTTCAGGATCTAAAAGTAAACAATATTCACCATATTTTGGTTTTCAGATTAGGGTCCGATTTTTGCATGTTGATCTTTACCTCAAAAATTGTGCAACTATTTATAATTAATTTGTGTTAATTTTACAGGATGAATCATATGTATGTTCTAATCACTCAATTTAAAAAAAGTCGGAAGATGAAACGGATGGTATTCTTTTTCAGTATGGCCGCTTTCTTTGTGCCCCTGATGTCACAGACGGTGCAACCAAAGATATCTTTTGAACAAACTGTTCACGACTTCGGGAAATTCAAGGAGGCAGATGGCAAGGTGACCCACAAATTTGAATTTGTGAATACGGGAGGCGCAGACCTGATCATTCAGAATGTTTCGGCCTCCTGTGGTTGTACAGCCCCCCGCTGGACCCGGGAACCCGTCCCTCCGGGCGGGAAGGGTTTTGTGGCAGCCACATATGACCCGGCCGGCCGGCCCGGATCTTTCCGCAAGTACGTGACGGTGATTTCCAATTCAAATCCCGGAAATGTGAGATTGACCATAGCGGGCCAGGTGGAAGCCAAACCCAGAACCGTTGAGGACGATTACCACTACGCCATGGGGCCCATGCGTCTGAAATCCAATCATCTGGCCTTTGGTAATCTGAAGAACACCGCCAAGGCAGAAAAGCAGCTGGAGGTCATCAACAATTCAGACGAACCCGTTGAGATCGCCTTCCAGAGGGTGCCGGCCCACGTGACCATTAAAGCAGTACCCTCCTCCCTGAGGCCCAAGCAGAAGGGACTGATCGTGGCCACCTACGATGCTCCCCAAAGAAATGACTGGGGATTTGTGATCGATCGCATGAACCTGAGCATCAATGGGGTAACTGAAAGGAATTACAGCCTGGTCATCAGTGCCAACATAGAGGAGGATTTTTCTGCGCTTTCTCCCGAAGCACTGGCCAAGGCACCTGTGATCAATGTGGATAACACCGAATTTGCATTTGGAAAGATCAAACAGGGGGAAAAAGTGGAGCATACCTATGTGGTGACCAACTCCGGCCAGTCGGACCTCCATATCAGGAAAGTCAAAGCCTCCTGTGGCTGTACCGCAGTGCAGCCTGCTAAAAATGTGATTGCTCCCGGAGAATCGGTGGATATCAAAACGGTATTTAATTCAGCCGGTAAAACGGGCAACCAGAACAAGACAGTGACCATCATCACCAACGATCCCAAGAAAAGCAAGCTGATTCTTTGGGTGAAGGGGGAAGTGGTTAAATCATAAAGGCCGACACAAGTCTTAAGCCAAGAAGAGCCGGTCGCACATGCGCCGGCTCTTTTCATGATGGACCTCTTGGTAAAATCTATGTGCTTACAGCAGAGATTCTATGGCCTCTCTGAGTTCGTCACCGTGCAGTTTCTTGGCTGTGATGATCCCTTCGCGGTCGATCAGTACGGCATGGGGGATGGCAGATACGCCATACAGCTCAGCCCCTTCAGAATCCCAGTATTTCAGGTCGGAAATCTGGGGCCAGGTCAGCTGGTCATCTGCAATGGCCTTCACCCAGCTGTCTGAGTCCCTGTCCAGCGATACCCCGATGATCTCAAACCCCTGGTCGCGGTATTCATTGTATATCTCCACCAGCTCTGGATTGGCCCTGCGGCAAGGTCCGCACCAGGCAGCCCAGAAATCAATAAGCAGCACCTTCCCCTGATGAACGTCAGAGATCTTCAGTATTTCTCCTTCCGGGGTGGGCAGGCCGAAATCGGCGTACTTCTGGCCGATGGCCACGGCCTTCATTTTTTCCAGTTTTCCATACATGTACTTATACTCTTCCATCTGTTGCAGAGGGGCCTCCAGGCTGCTGAGTACAGCGTCAAGACCTTCGGCATCCAGATTGTAGAACATGTTCCTGAGTGCCATCACCGAGGCGAAAGAGCCCGGGTTTTCGGCTATGTAAACCGAATCCATGTCATCCTTCTCGTCGTACAATTGGTAATATACCTCCGTGAGGCTGTCGCGTCTGGCCGGGTTGGCCGGATCGGATCCCTGCCTGAGTTCTGAGACAATTTCCACCATTTTGTCATTGATGGGTTGTAACATATCCTGGTAGTCCATCAGGTCGTTGTGGGCTTTGCCGTCGGTGGTGATCTCAGGATCTTCCACAGAACCGCTTATGTGGTAGGTACTGTTTTCCATTAAAAGCTGAATGGAGCCTTCCACGCCCTCGACCGTCAGATACATGGTCCTTACTCCCTCCACAGTACCTGAGAGCGTGGCTTTTTCTCCGGCCACCATAAGCACCGAGTCGGCGGTCACATATTCACGGTCCACCCTGGACATTAGTTTGGCCCATTTTCCTTCGCCTTCCTTCAGATCAAGATGGATTTGGTAAGCTTCTTTGTTTTCAGTGCAGGCCTGAAGTGCGACGGCGGCCAGCAGCAAAAGTATTATTTTACGCATATCGTTATTTTTTAAATGGATGCGCAATATTAGCACTAATTCTTCAAGGGAAAAAAAGAAGTCAGGATTTATCTGAAGATTTGTACTTCTTCAAAATAGAGGATGCAGCCATGAATGAGGTCATGTGTCCTTCAGCAATGGCCTTTTCGTGCCGCAGCAGTTCCGCTTTCATGATGGGGTCGTTGAATACCTCCTTATAGATCCCGTCGCGGATGGTTTCGTGCAGCCAGTACCTGGATTGTTCCTGACGTTTTTTATGCAGGAAACCATTGTCCAGGGCAAAAGTCTGATATTGCCTGGCCATGTTCCAAACCTCACTGATTCCCTGGCTGTAAAGGGAGGAACAGGTTTTCACCAAGGGGGTCCAGCCAGAGGGAGAGGGGGGGAAGAGATGCAGGGCATTGGCAAATTCGGCCTGTGCCCTCCGGGCTTTGTCTATGTTGTTGCCATCGGCCTTGTTGATCACGATGGCATCGGCCATTTCCATGATCCCCCGCTTGATCCCCTGCAGCTCATCTCCGGCACCTGCCAGCATGAGCAGGAGAAAAAAATCCACCATGCTGTGGACCGCGGTTTCGGACTGACCCACACCCACGGTTTCGATGATTACCGTATCAAATCCTGCCGCTTCGCACAGGATAATGGTTTCTCTGGTTTTCCGGGCCACTCCGCCCAGGTTTCCTCCCGTCGGGGAGGGCCTGATAAATGCACGTGCATTTCCGGCCAGCTCCTCCATCCGGGTCTTATCCCCGAGGATACTTCCCCTGGAACGTTCGCTGCTGGGATCAATGGCCAGCACCGCCAGCTTTCCGCCCTGCCCGGTGATGTGCAAGCCCAGAGATTCGATGAAGGTGCTTTTCCCTGCACCCGGCACTCCGGTGATGCCTATGCGGAAGGCCTTTCCCGAATGGGGAAGACAGGCAGTGATGAGATCCTGTGCCTCTTTCTGATGCAATTCGAGAGAACTTTCCACCAGGGTAATGGCCTGTCCGAGCTTGCTGATATCTCCCTGTCGAAGCCCCGTAAACAGCTCCTCTGCGCCGGGCTGCTTCTTTTTGGCCTTTTTACGCTGATTCACAGCCTCCGGGTTGATGGATTCAGGTGCCTGAACACCTTCAGAGACTGACAGTGCAGTCTTCTTCTTTTCATTCCGAGGCTTTCCCATATCCTTGTGTTCAGGTCAGGTCCGAATGCTCCGGGATGGAGTACTTATTTTTGAAATACTCGTAAATGGCTAGCTGGGCCCTGATATCAGGACCCTTGGTCACAATCCGTTGGTTTTTCAGGTGTTCATCAATCTCACAGGCCTTCACATTGTCTGACAGCTGGATATTCAGGATATCGATCAGTTCTTTCTTCAAATCGGGATCATAGACAGGGAAAATGCATTCCACCCTGCGGCGCAGGTTCCTTTTCATCCAGTCGGCCGAGCCCATATAAATCTGGCGGTCGCCATTGTTCAGGAAAACAAATACCCTGGCATGCTCCAGGTACCTGTCCACAATGCGGATCACCCGGATGTTTTTGCTGTAGGGCTGATTGGTTTTCAAGGTGCAGACGCCCCTGATAATGAGATCCACTTTCACCCCGGCCTCACTGGCACGGTAAAGCGCATCGACCATTTCCATATCCTGCAGGCCATTCATTTTAACAAGGATGTAGCCTATCTTCCCTTCTTTTACATACTTGATTTCCTGGTCGATCATTTGGATAAATCTGGGAATCATGTTGAAGCCCGGTACCAGAATGTGCTTGAAGTCCGGCCTGAATTCCTGATCCTCCAGGTGCTGGTACAATGCCTTCACCTCACCGACCACTTCAGGATTGGAAGTAAAAAGTCCGTGGTCGCAGTACAAGCGGGCCGTTTTCTCATTGAAATTGCCTGTGCCCAGATAGGCCTGGTCTCCATATTTGGCTCCCTTTTTTCGGATGATCATGGCGATCTTGGCATGCACTTTCAAATTGGGAATGCTGTAGATGATCCGGATTCCCGCCTTGGTCATTTCGTATGCCCATTTCAGGTTGGCCTCTTCGTCAAACCTGGCTTTCAGTTCAACAAATACGGTGACTTTTTTTCCGTTTTCAGCCGCGGCTATCAGGGAATTGACCACCACTGAGTGGTCCGACACCCTGTATTGGGTGGCCTTGATTTCCTTCACGGTAGGATCTGTGGAGGCTTCACGTAAAAACCTGAGATAGTGTTCGAAGGGCTGGTAGGGCACACTCAGCAGATAGTCTTTTTTACTGATCAGGGCGGCAATGGGTTTTTTCTGGTTGGCCAGGGCCGGAATGGGCACAGGAGGCAGGCTTTGAATCTCGTATTTGGGATAGGCAGGATTGGGAAAAGAGAAGAAATCCCTGAAATTATGTCTGCTGCCTCCCCTGACCAGGATGTCCTTGGAAATGTGGAAGGAGCTGGTCAGGTAATCGAGCAGTTTCTGTGGCATGGCCCTGTCAAACTGGAAGCGATTGGGTTTCCCCACCGAACGTACCGACCGGATCCGGTCAATGGCATCAATCAGGTCATCACCTTCATATTCGTCATAATCCATATCCGCATCCCTGGTAAGTTTCAGGGAGTACCAGTTTTTAACCACATAACCGGGAAATATGGCATCGATGTGTTTCATGATCACATCTTCCAGGAACATGATGTAGTGTTTTCCCTGCTGGCCCGGAAGCTCCACAAACCTGGAGATGCCATGGTCGGTGGGGATCTTGATAATCCCGTAGCGCTCGGTCTGCCTCTTTTTATTGCTGTCCTTGCTCACCATGCTGATGGCCATATAGGGCTGGCCGGTCTTTAAAAAGGGCCTGACTTTATATTTGACCAGGAGTACTGGTTGGATGGAAGTGAGGATGTTCGAGTAAAAAACTTCGCTCAGGTACGTATTTTGTTCTTCGGATAACAGATCGTCTGGCTGCACCACGATGATGCCATTCTCACGAAGTGCAGGAAGAATCTCCTCCTCAAATAAAAGATGAAAAATAGACTGCTGGTTGGTGACTATCTCATTGATCTGCCTGACGGTGCCGGCCGGGTCCACTTCTTTGAAATGTTGTTTGGGAAACTCACTTTCATGCCGCAGCATGTGTTTGTAATAGCTCACCCTCACCTGGTAGAATTCTTCCGTGTTGTTTGAGTAGATGGCCAGGAACTTGATCCGCTCGAAAATGGGCAGTGTTTTATCCATGGCCTCCTGGAGGACCCTGAAGTTGAAAGAGAGCCAGCTGATATCCCGGTTGATGTATTGGTATTTTCCCATATTTCAGTGCTAATTCTACAAATGTAAGTATAGTTTGGCAACCGCAGGGCAATCACAGGGCCATACCAGTCCGATTTAAGGAAGATATCATGCTGGATTGTTCCGGTTTTTGTTAATTTAGTAAAAAACCCCTCAACATGGAAATATTATCTGATCCCGCAGTCATCTGGTTCCTGGTGGGACTGGGATTGCTGCTGCTCGAACTGGCCCTTCCCGGACTTGTATTGTTGTTTTTTGGTGCGGGAGCCTGGGTTACGGCATTGGTATGTGCCATCACCGATATCAGCCTGAACTGGCAGATATTTATATTCCTGGTAGCCTCCCTGCTTGGGCTGGTATTGTTGAGAAAGTACCTGAAAAGACGCTTTTTCAGTAAGACAGACAAGGAGATCGAGGATCAACTGGAGGAATTTATCGGCAAAAAGGCCAGGGCGGTGGATGATTTCAAGGACGGAAGCGGCCAGGTGGAGTTCAAGGGAACCCACTGGTCT
>CBDTYO010000059.1:0-13821 GCA_965364615.1 uncultured Bacteroidia bacterium | reverse complement strand
TTTTCATCCAATAAGGCCATTTGTAACTGGTAGAGGTTGGGGATCTCGGCCGACCACTGCCTGATGTTGGGAAAATACCGGTCCAGGATGAGCTTTCCTTTTCCCTCCTCCAGTTCTACGGGAAGGGTCTCATCCATGAGCACCTTGTCTGACTTGTCCCCCAGACTTACCCGGATGGAATAGTCCGGACGGACCTCCCTGTCCAGGTTGACCACCTCCACCTCCAGGTGGAAGGTGCCGTCGTGGTAGGATGCATCCAGTCCGGCCACCACCCTGAAATCCCTGATATGACAGGGATTTCTGGCCAGCAGAAATACATCCCGGGTGATCCCCCCCATGCGCCAGAAGTCCTGGTCCTCCAGGTAGCTGCCGTCGCTCCATTTGTAGACCAGTACAGCCAGTGAATTATTTCCTGCCCTCAAGTAAGGCGTGATGTGAAATACTGCCGGAGTTTTGCTATCCTCACTGTATCCTATCTCATGCCCATTGATCCATACGTACATGGCGGAACTGACCCCTCCGAAATGCAGGTAAATCTCCTTGCCTTCCCACTGCTCAGGCAGGACGAATTCCCTCAGGTAGGATCCCGTGGGATTGTAATGCTTCTGAATGAAGGGCGGATTTTTTTCATGGGGATATTGTACATTGGTATAAATGGGATAATCGTAACCCTGCATTTCCCAGTTGGAAGGAACAGGGATCTGGTCCCAGTCCCCCGAGTCATAACCTTCCTGATAAAAGTCCACCGGGCGTTCTCCCGGGTTCTTGGCCAGGTGGAATTTCCACGAGCCATTCAGGGAGTGAACCAGGCTTGATTCCCCGGGCTTAGTCTCTCCAAGCTTCTCCAGGTCCTGGAAGGGCACGAACCAGGCCCTGGGAGCTTCCCGGTTGATCTGGAAAATGGCCGGGTTCTCCCAATCGGGAGGATCTTCCTCCTGGCTAGGATTGACGGATGGCGGATTGGCATGACCCATCATGCCCATGGCGGAAAGCAATAAACCCATTCCAAGGGAAAGCAATTGTTTTTTCATATCGGTGTGGAATTTGCCTGATAAAGGTAAGCATGAAAACCAAAAAAACACGGAAAAAATGAAGGCCATCCAACCCCTATGTAGCAGGTGGAAGGATGGCCTTAGCACTTAACATCATTCAGTCCTAATAACCCGGATTCTGAATCAGCAGAGAGTTCTTGTTCATTTCATCCCGCATGATGGGGAAGAAATAGGCTTTGTCCAGCCAGGCCCGGGCATCGCCACCGAGCTCCTTCTCCGCAAAAATGGGATCCCCCCAGGTACTGCCATCTGCCTGCCGGTAGTAGGCAGCAGGCTGGTCCGTGACATACCTCACATCCACCGCATGGGTCTGCTGATAGGCCACGGGGCCGATCACCCAGCGACGGACATCCCAGAAGCGCTGATCCTCGTAAGCCATCTCGATGCGGCGCTCGTGCCGGACGGCGTCAATCAGGGCAGCGCCCGTGGCGGTGATATCCGGCTGTCCGGCCCGTTTTCGGATCAGATTGAGGGCAGTAAGGGCGTCAGCATCGTCCCCCAGTTCAGCGCTTGCCTCGGCATAATTCAGCAGGGTCTCGGCATAGCGGAAATGCCGGAAAGGCACATCCTGTTTCACGTACTGGGGATCCACGGAGGGATCAACGAACTTACGCACATAGTAGCCCGATTTGCCCCCGTTCCAGTCCTCAATGGGTCCGCTCCGGGTATCCAGTCCGGGCACGATCATATCCCCGGCAGGATTGTATACAGCACCCACCTGGATCCTGCTGAAGGGATCGTAGGTCAGGGCATCGGAAGGACGGGTCCGCCAGGGTACGCCTTCATACAAGATGGTGGCATAGAACCGGGCCTCACGGTTGGTGTAGGGAGAGGCCTGGTGGGCCGGATTGCTCCAGTCGAAGCTGCTCCCGTCCTTCATCTCATAGTCATCCACCAGCTCGCCCAGGGGAACATTGTTGCCCCAGTTGTGGTAGCCGTTGGGACCGCAATAGAGTCCGGGATTGTATCCGTCCCATCCCTCGTTGGTCTTGGGAGTAAAATACTGCAGGAGGATGTCCTCTTCATTGTATCCGTAGGAAATGAAATAATCCACGAAGTTCTGTGCGATGGAGTCTCCCGGTGCGGGATCGGCCTCATACAGGTCATAGATGCCAAGGTTCATGACAGCTTCGGCTGCGTCCTTGGCTGCCTGCCACCTGGCGTTCTGAGAACCACCGGTGTAGCCAAGAAGTTCAGGATTGCTGTAACCCGGGGCATAGGAGGATTGCTGGTGATGCAGATCACTGGCCGCATACAACAGGGTCCTGGCCTTCAGGTGCAGGGCAGCTCCTTCTGTGGCCCTCCCGGCATTGGGGGCAACCTCGGGAAGGATGGCAGCCGCTGCATCAAGATCAGAAACAATGAAATTGATGGTTTCCTCATAGGTATTCCGGGCCACCTCAAATTCATCGCTCAATCCATAGGTCGCATCAATGATGGGAACGCCTCCATAGAGGGCAGCCAGGTAATGATAGGTATAGGCCCTGAGGAAATGGACCTCTCCTTTCAGGCGATCCACGATGGCCTGGTTCTCACCATAATCCACCCCCTCGGTCTTCTCAAAAAAGATGTTGCAGGCCCTCACGTTGCTGTACAGGGGTCCCCATCTGAAATGAAGGGTATGCGGAGTGGCCCAGCTCACTTCCCAGCCCATGAGACCATCGGAGGTCATCAGGCTTTTGTTGAAGTTGGTCACATCCCAGTCGGGCGTGAAATGGGACTCATCCACATAATCGGAAAGCCGCTCAATGGCATAGGGCCATCCCAGGGCATTCCGGTAGATGTTGTTCACAAAGGTCTCAATCAGTGCAGGATCATTCCAGACTGCTGCATCCGAATAATCTGATAAGGGATCCAGTTTCAGGAAGTCTTTATCACAGGAACTGGTCAGACCCACTATCAGAAAAATGATGAAAATTTTAAGTATCTGTTTCATAGTCTGATCGATTAAAAGGTTAGGGTCAGTCCGAAGTTAAAAATCCGCTGCAGGGGATAGGCAGTTCCTGAGGTCAGCTCGGGATCGATCAGTTTTTCCTTGGATAGGGTCAACAGATTCAATCCGTTGGCGTATACCCGCAAACCTGCGATGCCCACGGCATTCAATACCTTGTCGGGAAGGTTGTACCCGATCTCCACGTTCTTCAGTCTGATGTAGTCCGTTTCATGCAGCCAGAAGGTGTTCCCCTGGCTTCTCCAGTATTCGTTGTCCCGGTTCCAGGCCCTGGGATAGGTAGAGCTTGGATTGGAAGGGGTCCACCGGTTCACGGCATAATCGTTATAGTAGTTTCCGATCTCTCCCGATTCAGGACTGATATAGGCCACAGCACCCGAGGTCCCCTGGAAAAGCAGGGACATATCGAAATTGCCCACATAGATGCTGGCAGAGAGTCCGCCGGTAAAGAAGGGAAGGCCACTTTTGTCCTGCCTGACCCTGTCCAGACCGTCAATCACGCCATCGTCGTTCACATCCTTGAAGATGACATCGCCGGGCTGGGCGCCTGCCCAGTGGGGATAGGCATCCACATCGGCCTGGGTCTCAAATACACCAATGGCCTCATAGTAGAGGGCTGCTCCCATGGGGGCACCGGTGGATTGCTGGTAATCAGGAATACCCGGGGTTTCGTCCCAGAACAGGATCTCGTTGTGCGCATAACTCCCGTTCAGGGCAATGTTATACCTGACACTTCCCGAGCTGCCGCTGAATCCCAGCACAAACTCAAATCCCTGGTTCAATACCTCCCCAATGTTTTCAGGTGGCAGGGATAATCCGGTACTGGAAGGCACCGATGCATTCCTCCTCCAGAGGATATTGGTCCTCAGGTTGTGGAAATAATCGGCCTCAAAGGTCATCTGGTTGTTCAGAAAAGCCGTGTTGAAACCAATGTTGAACTGGTTGGCCACCTCCCAGGTTACGTTGGGGTTGGGGACCGCCTGTTCATAAAGCAGCTTGTTGTCGGTTCCCACATCAAATACATAGCTTCGGTTGTTCACAAAGCTATACAGGGTCAGGAATTTATATTCCTGCAGGGATCCGTCATAGTAGATCCGGTCGTTTCCGGTTTGTCCCCAGGATCCCCTGATTTTGAAATCATCGAAGAAGGAGATGTTGTTGGCCCAGAAAGCCTCATCCACAATGCGCCAGCCCACCGAGATTCCCGGGAAAAAGCCCCAGGCATCATCAAACATGTAGGATCCATCATAGCGAGCAATGAATTCCACCAGGTATTTATTGGCATAGCTGTAGTTGACACGGCCGAAATAGGACCTGCGAGCAAACTGGGAGGCCGAACCGTTGTTGGACATAAACTGGTCCGTGGCTCCGGCAAACAATTGTTCGATTTCGCTGGAGACATAATTCTTCCTGAAGGCATACAACCAGTTATTGAGTCCTTTCTGACTCTCCGTACCTGCCATGATCTTAAAGGTGTGTCCGGCAATGGCACGGTCATAGGTGACATAGGCGTTCAGGGTCATTTTATAATCGTCATTGGCCCGCTGGGTCAGCTGAGGGGCATCGAGACCCCGCTTGCCTCTTTCCGTGACATACTCGGGATTTCCATCCCAGGTATACAGGTACCAGGGAGTCTCCCAGACCTTCTGGTAGCGGAAACGCTTGTCATAGGAGAAGTTGCCCTGTACAGACAGGCCCTCCACCCAGGGGATCTTCACATTCAGCCTGAGGTTGGTCTCCAGGTAGTAGTTCTTGTCATCGTTGTACCCGGTGGCATCCGTGGTGGTGACCGCCGGATTGTGGCCGTATTCAATGTCCGGTCCGGGATCTCCGTTGGGCCAGAAAGCAGGCATATTGGGCTTTCCGCGCATCAGCATCCTGAAACTGTTGCCAGCACTTACCGTGGGGAAATGCCGGTTTTCAGCCCGGGCGGCCACATCGAAGGAAAGATCGATGTTGTCCGTAATGGCCCCGTCAATGTTGGTCCGGAAATCCTGCTGTGTATAATAGGTGGCACTGTTGTAGTACACTGCATCCTGGAATTTATTTCCAAAGGACAGGAAGTACTTCAGCCTGTCGCTTCCTCCCCGGACAGACAGGTTCTGATAGTGCTGCAGCGACCAGGGCTTGAACACGGCGTCGAACCAGTCCGTATTGGGGTGTCCCCAGGGATCGGATCCGTCCGCGTAAAGCCGGATATCTTCTTCGGTGTAGACCTGGTTTAAACCACCACCTGGATTGTTGTAATAGGATATTTCGTTCAGCATGGTGGCATAGGTAGCAGCGTCGGCCATCTCGGGGATCACCGTGGGTTGCTGTGCACCCACATTCATGTCCAGGGTGATGGTGGGTTTTCCGATCCTGCCCCTTTTGGTGGTGATCAGGATCACCCCGTTGGCGGCCTGGGTGCCGTAGATGGCAGCCGAAGCATCCTTGAGCACTGTGAAGCTTTCGATCATCGCCGGATCGAGCCTCTCCAGATTCCGGTTGGGAATTCCATCGATGACCACCAGGGGATTGTTGTCTCCCAGGGTATTGGCCCCCCTGATCCTCAGGGTAGCCCCGTCATATCCGGGTTCACCACTGCGGTTGTAGGCAAAGAGTCCGGGTACACGGCCCACCAGGGTGTTGCTGAAGTTGGTGGATGGGGATTGCTTTAACTCATCTCCCCTGACCGATGCCACGGCCCCTGTGAGGGTCGCCTTGGCGGCGGTACCATATCCAATCACCACAATCTCTTCAAGATCCATGGCTCCGCTGGATAGTACAACATCGATCACCGTTTGATTTCCTACCGGAACGTCCTGAGCAACCATCCCCACAAAGGAGTAATGCAGCACCGCATCGGATCCAACAGTGATGGAATAGGTGCCATCCGCAGAGGTAATGGTTCCATTGGATGTGCCCTGTTCCACTATATTAACACCTGGAATAGGAACACCATCCTCTTCACCGGTGACTGTTCCTGTAACAGTGACCTGTGCACTAAGAATTGCAAAACTGGTCAGGAACAAAAATAGGAGCAACAACGTACCCCTGAGTCTTCTTCCCGACCTGAGAAGATAGTTTTTCATGTTAGAGCTAGTTTAGTTAGTAGTAAAATAAGTGTTCATTATACACGAACGTGGGCAAATTAAAAAAAAAATGCATGCAGCACCATGTAATTTGGCTATATCATGGGATAAATCGTGCCCGGGACCGCATTTTATATTGTTTCTATATAAGTTAAGGAATCACTTTCTTCACGGAAGGATTAAGATACTAGACTGAACCATCCAAATCTTTTTGTAGTTTTAAATCGATGAAGAAATATTCATTCATAATCCCTAAACAATGAAATCTATCCTGACAAAGTCCTTTCTCGCTTCTCTGTTTGCCGTTGCATTTATTTTTTCCTCTTACGCACAGAACGAAACACCGGAAGAAGGTACCCGTGCCATTGAATTTCCCGATATTCCGGGATATGTGACCCTGAAGTGTGACCTCCACATGCACACCATGTTTTCTGACGGCAGTGTGTGGCCCGATATCCGGGTGCAGGAAGCGCTCAGGGACGGACTGGATGCCATTGCCATCACCGATCATGTGGAGTACCAGCCCAAGCTCAAAGACATCCCCCATGAAAACCGCAACCGGGGTTACGAGCTGGCCCAAAGATCTGCCGGGGAATCCGGACTCCTGGTGCTGAATGCCACAGAAATTACGCGGTCCATGCCCCCGGGTCATTTCAATGCCATCTTTGTGAAAGATGTGAACAAATTCGATCAGGAGGATGTGATGGAGGTGTTCAGGGAAGCCAAACGTCAGGGGGCATTTGTATTTTGGAACCACCCCCACTGGACCTCGCAAAAACCCGACGGGGTGGCTGAGCTTACCCAGATGCATAAAGACCTGCTGGCCGAGGACCTGTTCGGAGGCATAGAGATATATAATCACAGCACCTATTCGGACGAGGCACTGGAAATTGCCGGGGAACACCAGCTCACCCTCCTGGGCAATTCGGACATGCATAATCTCATGGATTGGGGCTATGATATTCCGGGGGGAGGACACCGCCCGGTGACCCTGGTGTTTGCCACGGAAAAGAGCGAAAAAGCCATGCAGGAAGCCATGGAAAACCGGAGAACAGCAGTATGGTTCGACAATACCCTGGTGGGTGATGCAGAATACCTGGGTCCTTTGGTAGAACAATCGCTTGAAATAATAGAAAAGGGCAAGGGCCCTGTGCCGCAGGTGGTGATTCACAATCATTCGGATGCCGATTACATTCTGGAAAACCTGTCCGGTTACAGATTGCACAACCAGGCCGGGGTATTTATCCTGAATGCGCATGAGGCGACCACATTGCAGGTGAAAACCCTGGAAGAGCTGGATGCTTTCACGCTGAAATTCAAGGTACTAAACGCATTTTCCAACCCCGACACCCATCCCGTAATCGAATTGCTGGTAGAATAGCCAGGTCCGTATAAGGTAGTTTTATCTGTGTTTGCTATATTGGCTGTACCAAGACCAAATTCCTGAAACTGCTATAGAACCACATCTAATAACCATTCAATCCTTGTATCATGGAACAGAACTACAACAAACTAAGATTATTCATTGGTAGTTGTTTTGCATTATTGGTAACGGCCCTGACCTTTGCCATGAGGGCAAAAATTGAAGAAGTATTTGGCTGGGCGTTTAGTCCCGCATTCTGGGGGTTTACCATTGCCATGGTACTGGGTGGATTTGTGATCGACATCGTGAAGACAAAGACCCTGGTCTGGACCGCATTTATACTTCAGTTGATCGGAGCCATTGTATTTATACTTGCTAAGAACAAAGAGGTCTTGTTTCTAGCCAATGTGTTTATCGGACTGGGGAACGGAACTGTTGAAGCAGCTTTCAATCCGCTGGTGGCAACCATCTACCCCAAGGACAAAACCAGAATGCTGAACAGGTTTCATGTCTGGTTCCCTGCCGGGATCGTGATCGGGAGTCTGCTGGCCTATTTTATGATGGATAACATGAATATCAGCTGGCAGATCTATGCAGCCCTGCTTTTTATTCCGCTGGCCATATATGGCGTGATCTTCCTGGGACAGAAGATTCCGGAAACAGAACGTGTGGCCAGTGGCGTGAGTTACAAGGGAATGATGATGGCCGTGGGGGCGCCTTTCACCATCATCATATCCATGACCCTCATGATTCTGCTGGCCACCAAGGTCATTAATTTCCCGGAAGGATGGATGTACCTGGCGCTGATTGGGGTGGTTTCCCTGATATCTGTTCTGGAGGCAAAACTGGTTCACAAGGAAAAGGCCATATTTCCCATCATGTTCTCATTGATGCTTCTGACCTCTTCCACAGAACTGGTGACCAATCAATGGGTGAACGCCCTGCTCGGAGGTGCTGTGGAAAGTGCCATTCTCCTGCTGGCCCTTATTTCCACCATCATGGCCCTGGGCAGGTTTTTTGCCGGACAACTGGTTCATCGCATCAATCCCGTAGGTGTGCTGCTCATGTCATCCATTTTCGCGGCATTGGGAATATACGTGCTGAGTTTTGTCAGTTCATCTGGCATGACGGTGGTGGGTGCAGTACTGTTTGCCATCGGGATCACCTATTTCTGGCCCACCATGCTTGGATTTTGCTCTGAATATATTCCAAGGACGGGGGCGCTGGGGCTTTCTCTTCTTGGTGGTGCAGGATTTGTTTCAGCATCCATGTTTATGCCGGTAATGGGTAAGATCCTTGAAGAGAATGATACCAGTGTTGCTCTGCAAAGCATGGGGATACTCCCCATCCTGATGATTGTCGGATTTTCAATCCTTTTTGTTATTTACAGAAAGAAGAAACCCGAGGTCTTGTAAGGCCGGGCAAAGTCTTTTAGAATCACTATGATTATAGTTAAATGCTAAATTATTAAGCGAAGAACCTAAAAAAAACCAAGGTATGAGAACACACAGGACAAAAAATTCAATTGCCTTCCTTGCAATTGGCATGGTACTTACCATGATGATGGGGTGCTCGGGTTCCGGGAACAAAGCTGCTTCTGAAACCAAGGAAGAATACAAAGGAGTGCAGATCGGTGCCATCACCTACAGCTGGAGAAGCATGCCCAGCACCCCTGCTGACATTATCGGGTATTGCCAACAGGCTGGGATCGCTTCCCTGGAACTCATGGGAAATGTGGCGGAGACCTGGGCCGGTGCACCCGAGGGACCTGCCTTTCCCCAAAACTTCAGGGAAATGAGCGAGGAAGAAAGGGCTGAGTTCCAGAAAAAAAGGGAGGAGCACGCCCAGGCCATGAGCCAGTGGCGGATCAACGACATATCTCCGGAAAAATACAAGGAGCTGAAGGCCCTGTTCGACGAGGCAGGGATCCATATCCATACGGTGAAATTTTCGCCGGCCAACTGGAGCGATGCTGAGATTGACTATGCCTTCGAATCGGCCAAGATCCTGGGAGCCAAAGGAGTCACCAATGAAATTGGGCACGATGCCGCCAAACGGCTGGGACCCTTTGCAGAAAAGCACGACATGTACGCTGTATTCCACAACCATGGCCAGCCCGGCGATTCCGCATTCAATTTCGAGGATTACCTGGCCTATTCCCCCGCCAACATGCTGAACCTGGATGTGGGTCATTATTTCGGGGCCACAGGCAAGCATCCCAATGCGCTGATCGAAAAGCTGCACGACCGCATCTACAGCATACATATCAAGGACAAGACCTCCAAGGATGCTGATCCCCCGGATACCAATGCCCCCTGGGGAGAGGGCGATACTCCGCTGGGCGATATCCTGAATCTGATCCAGGACAACCAGTGGGACATCTACTGCGACATTGAGCTGGAATACGAGATTCCCGAAGGTTCCGATGCCGTGGCAGAAACCAAAAAATGCGCGGATTACGCCAAAGCACTATTGGCGGGTTAGAGAAACGAGCAGATTGGATAGAGCCATCACAGGACCGGGGTCAGGGTCCATTAGGACCTTGTCCCCGGTTCGTTTTAGCCGCTTTCTTGCCTCCTGGAGTTTCTGCCTTTAATGGTATTTTAACATTCCATCATTAAACGAATGCACCTGGTTTGGGTCAGAAGTAGTAAATTGGAGGCACCAAATGTTCCCGATGGTTTTCAAAAAGACATCCCTGCTTGGTATCCTGCTCAGTCTGCTGATGGTCTCAGTGCATGCCCAGCCCAATCCTTACGGACTGCCGCGGGTTCATAATTACCATTTTTCAGAAACAGGGGGAGGTGAACAGAACTGGAGCATTGCTCAGGACTTTCGCGGGGTAATCTATGTGGGAAACCAGGATAACGGCATCCTGGAATACGACGGGAGTTCCTGGCGGACCATCCCTGTGCCGGGAGATGTCACGGTGAGATCCATGGTTTCCGGAAACGACGGATGGGTCTATGTGGGCCTGGAAGGAGATTTCGGCAGGCTGGAACCCGACCATGGTGGTGTTATGCATTACCGCTCACTGGTAGATTCCGCCCTTTTACCCGTGAGTCCCGAGGTAAGATTCTGGAATACGTATTACCGGGAGGACAAAGTATATTTCTGTTCCCGGGAGGGCATATACGTATTTGATCCCCTGGCGGAGGAAAGCTCCCTGATTGAAACCCCGGAAAACTCCTTTTTATCCTTCTTTGTATATCAGGATCTTTTCCTGGGAAACTACGAAAATGGCCTGATGAAATATGACGGAATGGAATTCGTACCCATTCCGGGAGGAGAATTTTTCAAAGAGAAGAACATCTCGGGCCTGGTGCCTTTTGACGACAGTCAGTACCTGGTGGCTACCTTTGACCAGGGGTTGTTCCTGTTTAACTTTGAAAATGCTAGCATCGACAGCACCTTTGTCAGTCCGGCGCTGAAAGAAACCCTGGCCACAGCCGTGTTGATCAATCTCCAGATCCAGGGGAACCGGATCTTTGCCGGCACCGCCTTTGGGGGATTGTTTGTCCTGGACCGTCAGGGAATGATCATGGAGACTTTGTCTGAGTTTAATGGCCTCATAGACAATGCCATGGCTGATGTCCTTTTGCCTGATACAGAGCAGGGGCGCACTGCACTCTGGATTGCCCATTGGAAAGGCATCAGCCGGGTGGATATCAACAGCCCCTTCCGGTCCGTATCCGTGGGACCGGGCAGGTTGGGTTTTGGAGGAGTAAATACAGGAGAACTCATCACAGACATCACCGGGTTTCAGGGACAATTGTTTGTATCTACCCTGGGCGGGCTGCAGCGCATGTCCACCAATCCTCAAAGACCGGGGTTCAGACCCGTTCGGGGAATTCGCGGTGATATTCATAACCTGCAGGTGCTGGAGCCTGTTCCCGGAAAAAAATACCTGCTGGCCATTGGGAATGACAGGACCTTTGTCCTGGACGAAAACCTGGATGTTTCACTGCTGGAGGCGGGGGGGCAAAAAATTCTCAGAGATCCGGGAAACCCCGGGATCTTTTATACGGGAAAGAATGACCTTATCCGATTTCGATACGAGATGGGGCAGTGGAAGGAAGATCTCAAAGTGGAGCTGGAAGATGAGGCCCTGCAGCTGAGCCTCGATAAAGAAGGATATATCTGGATCACTACCCGATCAAGGTTGCTGCGCCTGGATGTATCTGAAGATGGTTCTGATCAAATGAAAAGCTACGATGAGGGAATCGGCCTTCCCGATATGAATAACCTGATCCTGTGTTCGGACCCGCTAAGCCGCGATCTTCTGGTGGGTACCAGTGAGGGTATTTATCACTATGACTACAGGCTGGATACCATGTACTACGATAGCCTCTTCAACCAGCCGCTTCCGGAAGGAAGAAACCGCATCGCCGCCTTCCACAGGGGGGCGGAGGATCTCTACTGGTTCTCCTTCGAAAACCAGTTCCAGGGTTGGGGGATCCTGGGAGCACGTAGAAGCCGCAGTGGTTTTGAGGTGATCTACGACCGATCATTCAGAACCTTATCCCAGACCGTTCCCACCAACACATTTTTTACCGACGACAACCGCGAGCTTTGGTTTTCCATGTCTAACCAGCTCTTTCACTTTGATCCCAGCCTGGCTAATGAAAGCGGGGAACCTTTTGGTCTGCTGATCAGGGAGGTAAGGATAAATGAGGACTCCGTCCTCTTTCAAGGCACAAATTTTATCGAGGAAGCTTCGGGCCAGCTGCGCCCGACCAGCCAACAAAGCGAATCCGGCATACCCAGCCTGAAATATCAATACAGAGAAATTGAATTCCAGTGGTCCTCCCCCTATTATCAGCACGAGCGTCGGATCCAATACTCCTATTTCCTGGAAGGATTCAGCAACAGATGGTCCAGCTGGGACCGGAACCGGTCGGCCAAATTCACCAACCTGCCGCACGGTGAATACAAGATGCAGGTGAAAGCCAGGAACATCTATGGCGAGGAGAGTGCGGTGGCCAGCTATGCCTTCAGCATTTCACGGCCATGGTATGCCACCTTTCTGGCCATATCACTCTACCTGCTGCTGATTGGTTCACTGACCATATCCATTGTTCTCTACACCCGTCAGCTGAAAAGAAGGGCAGAATTGCTTGAGCGCCAAAACAAAGAGATCGAACTGCAGAAAAGCGAACTGGAACACCTGAATGAAGAAATTACTTCACAGCGGGACGAGATTGAAGCCCAGCGGGATTCTCTCACAGCGCAGAAGGAGCTGATCGGAAAGCAGAAAAATGCCCTGACCGACAGCATCTATTACGCCAAAAGGATCCAGGACGCGGTCCTTCCTGCCGATGAGGTCCTGCGCTTTCTGCTGCCCAAACACTTCGTATTTTACAGGCCCCGTGACATTGTGAGCGGCGATTTTTACTGGGTGGATAAAAAGGATGAAACGGTGTGGATCGCCGTGGCCGATTGCACAGGCCACGGGGTGCCCGGGGCATTTATGAGCATGCTGGGCATTTCGCTGCTCAATGAGATCTCCGGCCAGTACTCAGGTCAGCCCACCAATGAGATCATGGATGAACTGCGCGACCAGGTGATTTCTTCCCTGGGGCAGACCGGTGACAAATACGAAGCCAGGGATGGCATGGAAATGGGGCTGGTGGCCATCAATACCAGAACGCGGGAAGTGCAGTTCACCGGGGCCATGCACAACCTGATCACCTTCCAGAAGGGAAAAATGGTCATCATCAAAGGCGACAGGATGCCGGTGGGCATTCATGCTGAAAGCTCCACCCTTTTCTCGGTCACCAACCTCAAACTGGAACGTGGAGATACCCTCTACCTGTTCTCGGATGGATATGCCGACCAGTTTGGAGGAAAAGATCGGAAAAAATACGGAAGTGTCCGGCTTAAATCCCTGCTTACAAAGCTTCAGAATAACATTATGCATGATCAGAAAGAAGCCATCCAAGAGGAATTCGAAACATGGAAAGGGGATGAAGAACAGATCGACGATGTGCTTATGGTGGGAATAAAACTTTGATTTCACCCCCCTATGAGAATTCTATCCTACATGATGTTGGTCTTTCTGTGCCTCCCTGGCCATCAGGATACAGCCCAGGTTCAAGCCTGTCCGGAAAGAGCTCTCCAGGAGTCTGAATTCGACTGGCTCCTGGGGGACTGGCAGAGAATGAATGACCGCCCCGGCAGAAGCACCTTCGAACACTGGACCAGGATTTCTAGTTCAGAATACCAGGGGCTGGGCTACACCCTGAGAAACGGCGATACCATTTTTAAGGAACACATGAAATTGCATGGGGATAAGGGCAAGTGGATCTTTGAAGTATCCGGTGTCAATGAAGACCCTACCCAGTTCCTGGTAACCCTGAAGGCCCACAAGCGCTTTACCTG
>CBDTYO010000058.1:0-13837 GCA_965364615.1 uncultured Bacteroidia bacterium | reverse complement strand
ACAGTGGCAGTGCGCCCCCCCAGCTGGCTCCTGATCTCCTCCAGCGGGATCTTCTTCTGCTCCACCAGGAGCAGCAGCAGGGATGCAGACACTCCGATGGCATCCAAACCAAGATCTTTGACAGTCATTCTGGCCAGCCCTGAGGCGTACTCCACCAGAGGGATGCCATGGTGACTTGCACCTTCAGTGCCATGTTTCAGCAGTAATTCAAATGATTTTCTCACCAAGCCCAGTCCAGGCTTGTCAAATTCACCGCCACAAATACGCATCAATCCCCTGAATTGTGAGAGGATTTTTTTTTGCATTGCGTCAGGATACCGATCTAAAATTTCCATGCTTGGTGGATTGCATGGTAAAAGTAGTTATTTTGAGCAGGGAAAGGAAACTTCAAAGGTGGATCCCTTGCCTGGTTCACTGTGAATGACCAGTTCCCCCTGGTGTGCATGGGTGAATTCCCGGACCAGGGTCAGGCCCATGCCAGCCCCCTTTTCATTGGCTGTTCCCTTTCGGGTAAATCCACCGTTGAAATGCAATTTTCGTATTTGTTCAAGACTCATGCCTATCCCCTGGTCTGCTACCCTGATCCGTACCAGGGCATCCACTGTTTTCACAGAAATGGTGATGGTTCCACCGGGGTTTGAGAATTTGATGGCATTGGATATCAGGTTTCTGAAAATGGTCTCCATCATGATCCTGTCTGCCATACACTCGACGGATCCATTGATTTCCTTTCTGATTGCAATCCCCTTGTTGGAAGCTGCTTCTGCAAACAAGGACAGGCAGTTGCTGACCAGGTTGTTCAGCCTGAGTTCCTCGGGGTGAAAACTTGACACCCCTTCTTCCAGTCGCGTCCAGTGGAGCAGGTTCTCCAGCAATTCGAGGGAGTAGGAAGCAGAGTTCTTCAGATTGCCCAGCAGACGCTTTCGGTCTATCTCCACATGGGTCTCGCCTTCGATCCTGTGCAATACTTCCACGGCGGTCAGCTGGTTCCCAATGGTCCCTCTCAGGTCATGGGCAATGATGGACATGATCCGGTCCTGGGTCTTATTCACCTGATCAAGCTTCAGGTTCTGCTTGGTAATAACCAGGTTTTTCTCCTCCAGCTTCAGAGAGGTCTTTCGCAGCTTTCTCAGGAAATGCAGCACCAGGATCAATCCCACAGCCAGCAGCGTGGCAATGGCGAGACTGGAGCGGAATATGACCGTTCTCTTGCGCATCTCAAGCTGGTCCAGGTTGGCCTGTATGCGAAGATTTTCATTTTCCTGTTGCAATAGCCTGGAACTATTCCTCAATTCCATTTCCATGGCCATTTTGGCGGTGGCATCGTCCATCAGGCTGTCCTGGTACTGATGATATTGGGTAAGATATTGATAGGCAGAACGATAATCGCCTTGTTTTACAGCAATGTCGGTCTTGATCCGGGAGGCCGAAGCCAGGTATTCCCTGGCATTGATCTGCCTGGCTTTTTCCAGGGCCAAGTCGGCAAGGCGCCCGGCTTCCTGGTATTGTTGCCGGGACAAGCGTATGGATCCCAGCCCCAGGTAGCAACGTATGATCCCGTCCGGTTCTTCCAGTTGCTCTTTTTGCAGCAGTGCAGTCTCAAACAGGGCGGTGGCTTTCTCATGCTCCTCCATATCAGAATAGATATCGGCCAGATGAATGTTGCAATTTGAGATGGCCCTGTCATCGCCGAGTTCCAGCTTGATTTGCATGCCCCGTTCCACAAACTCAATCCCTTTTTCAGGATCCCCCATGTCTGCATAATTGGTGCCTATATTGATCAGGCAGTTTGACATCTGCACAGGATCGTTAAGGGATTGACTTACCCTCAGCGCTCTCTGATACAAATTCAAAGCCTCTTCGTAATCATGGATTTTATTGTGTACCACCCCGGCGTTGGAAAGACAGAGGGAAATATTTTTCTGGTAGTTCTCTCTCTCTGATATGGCAAGCGCAAGTCCGAAATATTCCAATGCCCGGTCAAAGGCACCCAGGTAAACAAATACATTGCCCATATTAATATAGGCCTGGGAGATGTCATAGGCATGCCCGATGCTGTCGAGGAACAACAACGATTCCTGGTAAACAGACAGGGCTTCCACATATTCGCCCCTGTTCTTATGTATGATTCCCATGTTGTTCAGGCAACGACTGATGCCCAGGGTCATGTTGTTTTTCTTGTAGAAATCCAGGGCTGTCCGGTAGTGATTCATGGCCTGTTCAAAATCCGCCTGAAACAAGTAGACATTCCCCTTTTCCTTAAGGCACTGGTGGTAATTAACCTGGTCGTCCGCTTCACTGTAATGCACCAGGGCCCGATCGAAATGGAAAATGGCTTTTTCATAGGAACCGACATGGGAGTAAACTTTCCCCAGGATTTTATGATAGGTACCCAGGCCTTCTCTGTCTTCCTGTTGCTCTGCAATCTCTTTTCCCTGTTCCAGCAAGGAGAAGGCGAGCACTGTGTCAGAAGCTCCGGCCTCCAGGGCCATTTCAAACAACAAACGGGAGCGGGTCGAATCGGGAATGTTTTGATCGAGCTGTGCTTTCAGGCTGTCAAGCTTCTTTTGATCCAGCGCCAGTGAGGAGACGGAAAAAAGAAACAGGGAGAGTGCGAAGAGGGTTCGGTTCAGGGACATACAGGGCCTGTTTAGCGGGATAAATTTAAGAATTTTTATTCCCTTCAAAATTTTCTGGCATATTTGTCCTACGAAAGCTCTTCAACATGGCCAGGAAAATCCCCATACCTCATACTTATGTGATCGTCTTTTCCTTTATTGCAGCTGCTGCTGTCCTAACATGGCTCCTGCCGGGAGGAGAGTTTGACAGGGAAATGGTCGATGTAAACGGAACCCTCCGGGAGGTGATCGTTGAGGGATCTTTCCAACCTGCAGAAAAACATCCACAGACCTGGCAGATTTTCAGTGCCCTCTTTGACGGATTTGCGGGCAAAGCCGACATCATTGTCTTTATCCTGATCATCGGGGGAGCCTTCTGGATCATGAACGAAAGCAAAGCCATCGATGTGGGGATTCAGTCCTTTCTGAACAAGGTCAGAAAGCTGGAGAAGCTTGCCTTTTTCCGTTTCCTGGGCGTTGATAATATGATCATTGCCATGATCATGCTGATTTTCAGCATTTTTGGCGCAACCTTTGGCATGAGCGAGGAAACCATTGCCTTTATCATCATCTTTGTGCCTTTGTCCATATCCATGGGCTACGATTCCATCACAGGCCTCAGCATGTGCTTTGTCGGGGCAGGCCTGGGTTTCGCCGGGGCCCTGCTCAATCCTTTCACCATTGGCATCGCCCAGGGATTGTCCAGTCTCCCCCTGTTCTCGGGCATTGAATATCGCCTGTTCGTGTGGCTCGTAATCAATGGGGTCGGAATCACCTGGGTATTGAGGTATGCCTCAAGGATCAGGAAGAATCCCCAGGCTTCGCCGGTGTACCACTCCGATGCTTACTGGAGAGGCAAGGAAGGGGTGGATCTGGCGAAGCTGGAATACCACACGCCGGTCATTGCCTGGGTCACCTATGGTATCTTGCTGGGAGGCATGACGGTATTTGCGGTCCTGGAACCCCAATCCACCCTGCAGATCGGGAACAGCAAGTACAGCTTCTTCTACCTGCCTGTGATCGCTGGCTTGTTTGCTGTGACAGGATTTCTTTCCCTCCGGAAGTCTGTCCACTTCTTCATTCTGAATATGCTGGCCTTTACCATTTTGTACCTGATAGTCGGGGTCATGGGATATGGTTGGTTTGTCAAAGAAATTGCCACCCTGTTTTTTGTGATGGGCATATTTTCAGGGGTGGCCATGAACCGCAGCGCCAATGAGATCACCAAGCTCTTTATTGAAGGAATGCGTGATATTCTCTCGGCAGCTGTGGTGGTGGGACTGGCCGGCGGGATCCTGGTGATACTGGAGGATGGAAGGGTGATCGACTCGCTGCTTTACAGCATAGCGCAATCCATGCAGGAGTTTGGTAAGCTGGCTTCGGTGAGCATGATGTACGTGATTCAGACCCTGATCAACATCGTGATTCCGAGCGGATCAGCCAAAGCGGCCCTGACCATGCCCATCATGTCCCAGTTCTCCGATCTGATCGGGGTATCCAGGCAGGCCACCGTGATGGCATTCCAGCTGGGAGACGGATTTACCAACATGATCACGCCCACCTCTCCCGTGCTGATCGGAGTGCTTGGCGTGGCAAAAATACCTTATGAGAAGTGGCTCAAGTGGGTCCTGCCCTTCATGGCCATCCTCATCGTCCTGGGATGGTTGCTGCTGATCCCCACGGTCACCATGAACCTGAATGGTTTCTGAAGCTATCTGAAACTTACCCCTATTCCCACAGAATGCGTGGCATAGAGGGTGTGGGTAAAATCGTAATGCAGGGTCAGAACCCCCAGCTTGAACCTGGCCCCCACATTGAGACGCAGGTTGTTGAAGTTGGTATACTTCATCCGGATGGGATTTTCAACGATCTCATAGGTGGTTCTTCCGAAATCTGCGCTGCCTTCGTCCAGGATCACGGAATGGATGGGATAATGTCCCTCCAGCAATACCTCCACCATGGAACTGGCATATCCTATTCCCTGGTAGAAGGTAAGTACCGAAAGTGTTTGAGAGGCGATCAGGTTCAGGGTCCATCCTTCTACTTTCTGGGTGACAAATTGGTCGTCCCAATCGTAATCGGGATAGTTGTCCACTTCCACCAGCGACTGTGGCTCCACCACCACATGAACCGCTGAATTTACCTTGGTATAGCCCCCCTGTACGGCGATATCCAGAAATTTCAGTTTGTTGATGAAAGGGAGCCACTGGGATACTGAATGCTTTCCCCCGACGCCCCAAAGACCAATTTCCCCGTAATCCTGGTATCCCACGTTGGGTACAAACCGGGCCGAAACATCGGTGCCAAAAGGGAGCCCCACGGTCAGTTGTAACATGGGCAGTGGAAAAACATCCACCCCGGTCCCGTTGGGAACGGTAAAATTGGAGTATTCCACCTCCTGCAGGTTGCCTCCCCCCAGGTCCACGGTCTCGGTATAGGAGACCGAGGGCCGAACTTCCTGTTCTCCGGCCACGGTGGGAGCCATGCCTGCTCCCGCAGGATCCACAGATCCAAGGAGCATCAGATTGGCCAGGTCATAGCTGAGTGCCGAGGGCGGAGCTTTGGCCCAGCTTACGGTGGCTGTCACATCCAGTCCGCCCAATTGGTGGGGTCTGGCGGTATTGTACCATCCGGCATTCAGATCGGATCCGAGAATGTGGGCGTAGGGCTTCAGGTACTCAGGTAAAATCACCCTGGCATCCTCCACTCCTCCGTAGATGAAATCCATGTCAAGGATCTGTGGAAAAACGGGATGAAACATCCCAGCCACAGACAGGCACAACAGTATGGCGATCCTTTTTGAAATTCGTGTCATCTTATGCAGTTTATGTTCATCTCAAAATGTAAAATAAACTAAATTTGCCCCTATGTCCTCCTCCTTCCAGTTTCCCAACCAACCCCTGGCTGATCGGATGCGTCCGCTTACGCTGGATGATTACATCGGGCAGGAGCACCTGGTGGGCCCCAATGCGGTTATACGTAAAATGGTGCAGTCGGGTTCCCTGAGTTCGTTTATTTTATGGGGCCCCCCGGGCGTGGGGAAAACCACACTGGCCACCATCATCTCCAGGCAGATGGACCGTCCCTTCTATGGATTGAGCGCCGTACAATCCGGAGTGAAGGATGTAAGGGAGACCATTGAGAAGGCAAAAAAGAACCAGTTTTTCAACAAACCCAATCCTGTGCTTTTCATTGATGAGATTCACCGTTTCTCCAAAGCACAACAGGATTCTCTGCTGGGAGCAGTGGAACAGGGCATCGTGACCCTGATCGGGGCCACCACCGAGAACCCCTCCTTCGAGGTGATCTCTCCCCTGCTCTCCCGCTGTCAGGTTTACATTCTGAATTCCCTCTCCCAGGGAGACCTGGAGGAACTGCTCCAGCGCGCCCTGTCCAAGGACCCTTACCTGAAGAAACTCAAGATAAAGATCAGGGAAAACAAAGCCATGCTGCAGTATTCCGGAGGGGATGCCCGTAAACTGCTCAACACCCTGGATGTGGTGGTCAGGTCCGAGGCCTCCGATGCCGGCTTCAGCGAAGACAAAACCATCGAGATCACCGACGAACTGGTCAAGGACAGTTTGCAGGAAAACATGGTCCTTTATGACAAGAACGGAGAGATGCATTACGACATCATATCTGCATTCATCAAGTCCATCAGGGGAAGCGATCCGGATGCGGCTGTCTACTGGCTCGCCAGAATGCTTGAGGGGGGAGAAGATATCAAGTTCATTGCCCGGAGGCTGGTCATCCTGGCGTCAGAGGACATCGGACTGGCCAATCCCAATGCCCTGCTTATGGCCACCAACTGCTTCCAGGCCGTGCACATGATCGGGATGCCTGAGGCCAGGATCATCCTTTCAGAAACAAGCATTTACCTGGCTGCTTCTCCCAAAAGCAATTCTGCCTATACCGCTATTGACAAGGCCATTGGAGAGGTGCGCCGCAGTGGAAATCTATCTGTACCGCTGCACCTGCGGAATGCACCCACCTCCCTGATGAAGGAGCTTGGCTACGGCGAAAAGTACCGGTACGCCCATAGCTATGAAGACAATTTTGTGCAGGAGAACTACCTTCCCGAAGACCTGGCAGATCCCAGTTTTTATGAACCCGGATACAATCTGAGAGAAGGAGAAATTCGCAAGAGGCTGGAAAGTTTATGGAAAGAAAAAAAACAATATGGAAAGAAGAAATAGCCCATTGATCCATGTGATCCCCACCCTGAAACATGCTGAGGGAAACGGTTTCCTCCTGGTGGCCGGCCCATGCGTGGTGGAAGGAAGAGAGATGGCCCTGCAAATTGCCGAACATATCCACAAGCTCTGCGAGAAATATCACATACCCTATGTGTTTAAAGGCTCATACAGGAAAGCCAACCGGTCCCGGTTGGACTCGTTCACGGGGATCGGCGATGAAAAGGCTTTGAAGATCCTGCAGGAAGTGGGCAAACAGTTTGACATACCCGTCATTACGGACGTGCATACCCCTGAAGAGGCAGCCATGGCAGCAGCTTATGTGGATGTGCTTCAGATACCTGCTTTCCTTTGCAGGCAGACCGACTTGCTGGTGGCCTGCGCCGGAACCGGAAAGACTGTCTCCATCAAAAAGGGCCAGTTCCTCTCCCCTGCTTCCATGAGGTTCGCCGTGGATAAGGTGACCGAATCGGGCAACAAAAAGGTGATGATCACTGAACGGGGCACTACCTTCGGGTACCAGGATCTGCTGGTGGATTTCCGGGGCATTCCGGAGATGCAGCAGTTCGGTTTCCCGGTCATCCTGGATGTCACCCATTCGCTTCAGCAGCCCAATCAAAGCAGCGGTGTGACCGGCGGAATTCCCGAACTCATTGAAACCATGGCCCGGGCAGGGATCGCTGTGGGGGTGGACGGACTCTTTTTGGAGACCCACCCGAATCCGGCCAAAGCCAAATCTGACGGGGCCAATATGCTTCAGCTGGCCATGCTGGACCGCCTCCTGAGAAAACTCACCCGGCTGAGAGAAGTCGTAATAAATATGTAATTTTGAGAAAACTTAAAAATGATACCATGCGCAAACTATTTTTTGCCACAGCCATCGCTGCCTTTGCTGCCATGTCGCTGCAGGCACAGAACCTTGATCAAATCCTGAAAGACCACTTTAAGGCCCACGGGCAAGATAAGATTGCCGATGTAAACTCCATGGTCACCTCTTACAAGATGGCCATTGTAGCTGCCGGAGGCATGGAAGTCACCCTTACTTTGTATCAGGCGAGGCCCAATAAGATGCGGGCAGAGACCGAAATGATGGGTACCAAGTCCATCACCACCTACAACGGCACTCAAGGCTGGATGTTAGCGCCTGCCATGGGCATCCCAGTACCCCAGGAAATGGGCGAAGATGAAATACAGGGGGCCATGCAACAGGCCAGGTTCGACAGTCCGCTCTGGAATTACAAGGAGCAGGGAAATACCCTGGAATTGCTGGGCTCCAGCGATGACGGTTCGGCCTATGTGGTGAAAATGACCCAAAAGGAAGGCGAACCCATGACCGTGCTGATTGACAAGAAGACCTACCTGATTACCGGAATCACCACCAATCAGTTAATGGGCGGCAGTGAAACGGAGGTCCAGGTAACCATGAAGGATTACAAAACCGTGAAGGGAATCCCCACCGCCCATTACATGGCCACAAAAATCAACGGGGAGCTGATGGCTACCATGACCCTTGAATCCATCGAATACGACAAGGATATTGATCCGGCCCTGTTTGAGAAGCCAGAGACAGAATAGAAAAAATGCAGTAGTTGTTAAGCCAGGTTCTGTATCCCGGAAATCAGGATTTCTGTCATTTTTCTGAGCGGCCTACCCCCCGGCAGAAGCGGGTAGCTTTTATTGCGCCGGTATACATGGCCTTACAGCCCGCAGGACAAACAGCTGCAGCGATCACCCGCCACACTGGTGGGCTCTTACCCCACCTTCTCACCCTTACCCCCGTGAGGGGGCGGTTGTTTTCTTCTTTGTAGCCATGCCCTCACGGACATCTGTTTTTCAACAGTGCGGCACCCTTTGCTGCCCGGACTTTCCTCCACAGGCCGAAGCCTGCAGCGACAGAATCAACTACTGCAAAATTTCATAGAACCATACAAAAATAGTTAATTTTGCTGACTCCCAGAATTCAACATGCATATGTCGCCCTACATAGATCCTGATCTGTACACCTATGCCCTGCCTGAGCATCGCATTGCCAAGTATCCCCTGCCCAGGCGCTCTGACTCCAGGTTGCTTGTATACCGGCATGGACAGATCTCTCAGAATCCCTTCTCTGAACTCCCCTCCCACCTGGGTGCGGATGCATGGCTGGTGTTCAACAACACCCGGGTCATTCAGGCCAGGCTGGAGTTCCGAAAAGACACAGGGGCCAGGATCGAGGTATTCTGTCTGGAGCCTGCAGATCCGCCGGATTATGAACAATCCTTCCAATCCAAGGGCAGTGCTGCCTGGCTATGCCTGGTGGGAAATGCCAAAAAATGGAAGTCAGGCCCGGTGTACAGGGACATTCCCATGAAAGGTACACAGGTTCGCCTGGAAGCCATGCTGAAGGAAAGAGGGCCTGAGGGAATGGTGGTGGATTTTCAATGGAACCATCCGGAAATCACCTTTGGTGAGATCATGGAACATTCCGGAAGCACCCCCATCCCTCCCTACCTGAACAGGAAAGCGCAGGAGGAGGATAGGGAGCGTTACCAGACGGTCTATGGCCGGAACAACGGATCGGTGGCTGCTCCCACCGCCGGATTGCACTTCAGCCGGAAAATGCTTTCTAGCCTGGAGCATTCCGGCATCGGGCTGGCACACATCACCCTGCATGTGGGGGCGGGTACTTTTGTGCCCGTGAAGGAACGGAATGCCAGAGACCATGTCATGCATGCTGAAACAGTGGTGGTCCAAAGGCAGTTCCTGGAACAATGGAAAAACAGAACAGAAGGCCTGGTAGCCGTCGGGACCACCAGTACACGCAGCCTTGAATCGCTCTACTGGCTCGGGGTAAAGCTGATCGAAGGATCCATGGATGCTCCCCCGGATCTGTACATGGGACAGTGGGATCATGAATCACTCCCCCAGGAGGTTCCCCTGGAAGAGAGCCTGGATGCCCTGCTTGCCCATTGCAGGCAACAAGACCTTGAACAGATCCACTTTAACACACGCCTGATGATCGTTCCCGGATACCGGTTCAGGACCCTCAGCGGACTGCTGACCAATTTTCACATGCCCGGGAGCACCCTCCTGATGCTGGTGGCTGCCTGGATTGGAGAGGACTGGAAAAAGGTGTATGATTATGCACTGAAGGAGGATTTCAGGTTCCTCAGTTACGGGGACAGCTCCCTGCTGATTCCCTGATGGTCTAGCTCAGCAGTTTCCTCAATTTTGCGGCGAAAACATCAATGTCTTCCGCCGTGGTATCGAAGGAACACATCCAGCGGACTTCCGATCGCTCTTCGTCCCATACATAGAAAAAAAACTCTTTCTGCAGCTCTGGGATGACCTCCGGCGGGAGGGTGGCAAATACGGCATTTGCCTCCACTTTCTGGGTGACCTCCACGCCCGGAATGTCAAGAATGGCGGCGTGAAGTTTTTGTGCCATGCGATTGGCATGAAGCGCATTCCGCTTCCACAGATCATCTTCCAGGAAAGCGCTGAACTGGGCCGCAATGTACCTCATTTTGGAGGCCAGTTGCATCCCCTGTTTCCTGCGGTACTTGAAATCGCCGCAGAGATCCTTGTGAAAGAAAACCACCGCTTCCCCGTACATCATCCCGTTCTTGGTACCCCCGAAGGAGAGTACATCCACCCCGGCCTCCGCGGTCATCTCCCGAAAGCTGCAGGAAAGGGATACCGCTGCATTGCTGATCCGGGCGCCGTCCATGTGGAGTAACATGCCCTGCCCGTGGGCGTAATCGGCGATCTTCCGGATCTCTTCGAGGGAATAGACCGTTCCCAGTTCGGTGGACTGGGTGATGGAAACCACCCTGGGCTGCACGTGGTGCTCAAATCCTATCCCATGCATGTGCGCCGCTACCTGCTCGACGGTCAGTTTCCCGTCAGGCGTATGGCAGGTAAGCAGCTTGCAGCCGGAGAATTTCTCCGGGGCGCCGCATTCATCCACGTGGATGTGTGCCGTATCGGGACAGATTACCGCGTGATAGGGTTGGGTGATGGAAGAAAGTCCCAACACATTGGCGGCGGTTCCGATGAATACAAAATAGATCCCTGTCTCTTCTCCAAAAATCTTACGAAGGGCCTCTTCTGCCCGGGCGGTATAAGGATCATCTCCATAGGCGATGACATGTCCCCCGTTCACCGAGGCCATGGCTTTCAGGATCTCCGGGTGTACTCCGGCATTGTTGTCGCTGGCAAAGCCCCTGGGATTAATTGCTGTGCTCATGGCCTAGAATTTTTCATCGTACCGGGTCCATAAGAGATCTCCAAGTTCCCAGGCCTTCTCCACCACCTTATCCCCCCACTGCATGGTATAGGTCTCCAGGTAACTTTTGCATTCATCCTTTTTCCCTGCATTGTAAAACTCCAGGGCTTTTTCTTCAAAGGCCGCCTGGTGGGTGAAGAGCTCCTCCTGCCAGGGATCCCAGGCTTCATTCACATCGTGGCGCATATCTCCCCATCGTTGCGCCGCCAGGGTCCCCAAACGGTTAAAGGCCCACCAGGCAGATTGCCGGCTGAAGCCCTGGGGCCTTCCCGGTGTTTTATAGGAATCGGGCAGGTCACTGACCGAGCAGTAGATGGGTATATAGATGGAAGTGGATACATTGTCCTGGGCCAGCCAGACCACCCCTCCGATTTCATCGGGCAGCCAGTCCCTGCACTGGATGATGGTGGCATACATGGTATACCAGCGGGCAATGGTTCGTTCTCCGCGCCATCCCCAACCCCCGTTGATCCGCATGAGTCTGTTCATATCGTAAGGCATGTGGGGATTGGCCAGGGGCGAAATCACTGTCCTTCCTTCCTGGTCTGTCACCACCATGTCCTTGGTCATGTCAAAGGGAGTTCCCTCATAGTAATCCGAAAAAACCTTCCTCAGATCGGCGAGGGTCACCGGCTGGTCCGGCTTGACCGAAAACGGGTAATTCTCGGCATTGGGATCCAGCTTCAGGGACGGGGCCAGGAGGTCAAATACACGCCATTCGCGTCTTCTGGCTGCCAGTGAGGTGCGGCTTTCGGGTGCATAAGCATAACAGAACCTGAAGGGTTCCGCTTCATTCCACCAACCGGCATCCCGGGCCACACTGTAAATATTCCCGCTGGCCATGAAGTGATCCGGATCAGCCAGGTTCATCTCTTTGATGGTACTGGCGTTGGCATTGACGGCAATGTGGCCATCCGGTACCCGCTGCGCCGCCCAAACCGATCCAACTTTTCCTTTGCCCGGACCCACAATCTCAAAATGCCATACCTACGTCTGGCATTCCCCATAATCGTTCCAGCCATACCTGCCTGTGAGTTCCCCGGCAAGTTGGATGGCTTCACGGGCTGTTTTGCAGCGTTCCAGCATTAGGCGGCAAAGCCTCTGACAATCAATGAGTCCGGAATCGGATTGCAGCTCCTCCCTTCCCCCGAAGGTGGATTCTCCAATGCCCAGCTGGTACTGATTCATGGAGGGATAGGCCGTATTGAGATACTGGTGGGTTTGTCTCACCTGGGGGATATCTCCGATGGGGATGTGGCTGTAGGTGGGCATGGCAAAGGAGTCGCATGGTACCCTGCGGTACATGGAGGTGGTGCTTCCTCTGTCGTGTTTTTTTGCAGGAACCACATCCATCCACGACCGGGTCCGGTGGCTGTCGTCGGTGTGTGAGGTAATGACCGATCCATCGGCAGTGGCCTTTTTACCCGCCGTGATGGTGGTGCATCCGTCGGGATAGCCCCCTTCCCAGTCGGGATGCTGGGCCTTCATGGGAGCGAATATCAAAATGGTGGCTGAGAAAATCAGTGGTATTTTCATCTTGGCTGCATATAGATTGAGGAGTACGAATATAATCATATCCCCTCACAGAACATAGGGGCAGATCCCCTTTTTACAGTCCGTGAGAGGCAGGAATGTCAGAATTCTGAGGAGAAGTGAAAGGCAATTTCAGGGAAGTTCTCACGGGCCATTTGAAGGGCATAGGGCGACTCCGCCATATATACTTCCCTCCCCTCCTTGTCCCTGGCGAGCTGCTGGTATTTCCTGAGCCTGAAATCCTTCAGTTTTTCAACATCCTCGCTTTCGATCCAGCATGCCTTATGCATGGGCAGCTGCTCATACCTGCATCTGGCACCATATTCATGCTGCAGCCGGTATTGAATCACGTCAAATTGCAGAGCTCCCACCGTTCCGATGATCTTGCGCCCGTTGGCTACGCTCACAAAAAGCTGGGCTACCCCCTCGTCCATCAGCTGGTCCAGGCCTTTGGAGAGTTGTTTGAATTTACTGGGATCGTCGTTCTCCACATAACGGAACATCTCCGGCGAAAAGCTGGGCATGCCCTGGAACTGCAGCTTCTCCCCTTCTGTCACTGCATCCCCTATTTTGAAGTTCCCTGTATCGTGCACCCCCACTATATCCCCCGGGAAGGCGACATCTATGACCGACTTTTTTTCTGCCATGAAGGAGGTGGGACTGGAAAACTTCAGTTTGCGGCCCGTTCTCACGTGGATATAACTTTTGTTGCGTTCGAATTTCCCGGAGGCTATTTTGATGAATGCCAGCCGGTCGCGGTGATTGGGATCCATGTTGGCGTGTATCTTGAATACAAAACCGGAGAATTTGTCTTCCCCCGGTTCCACTTTCCGGTTCTCGGTCTGGACGATGCCGGGAGAAGGTGCCACCTGCACAAAGCAATCCAGGATGTCACGGACCCCGAAATTGTTGAGTGCGCTGCCAAAGAACAGCGGTGCCAACCTTCCTGCCAGGTAATCTTCCCTTTGAAAATCAGGATACACCCCTGCGATCAGATCAAGCTCTTCCTTCAGTTTTTCATAATGGGATTGGATGTGCCTTTTGAAATTCGGATCTCCCAGGTCCTCAAACTCCACCATCTCCCCGATGATTTGCTTATTTTCATTTCGGAACGAGCGGAAGGTCTGATCAAAACGGTTGTATACTCCCCGGAAATCCTGCCCCATGCTCACGGGCCAGCTCAGGGGGTGGACCTGTATTTCCAGCTCTTCCTCGATCTCGTCCAG
>CBDTYO010000057.1:0-13853 GCA_965364615.1 uncultured Bacteroidia bacterium | reverse complement strand
GCGTCGCCGGCTGGTTCCGCAGCGGTGGCCCCACCTGGCCTACGACCGCTCCAACCATCGCCTGTTGCTGGTGGGTAAGGGGATCGCCGGGCAGGGGAAAGCCTTTCGGGAGGGGGGTTTTTATTGGGGAAATCGGGTCGGGACGTCAGGTTTTTTCGTCGGACATGGCAATGGCATCCACCGGGCAATCCTGGGCACACAGGGTGCAACCAATGCAGTCGTCCGTGATCTCGTACCGGATTAGTTGGGTGCACTTGCCGGCCGGACACTTGCCCTGGATGTGTGCCTCATATTCCTCCCTGAAATACCTCAGGGTGGACAGGATGGGATTGGGTGCCGTGCCGCACAGGGCACACAGGCTTCCTCTCCGGGTCCACTCTCCCAGGCTTTCCAGGTTTTCCAGGTCCTGTTCTGTCCCCTTCCCTGCTGTAATTTTCTCCAGGATCTCCAGCATCCGTTTGGTACCGATGCGGCCGAAGCTGCATTTACCGCAGGACTCATTCTGGGTGAAAGTGAGGAAATAGCGGGCGATGTCCACCATGCAATCTGTATCGTCGAGCACCACCAGTCCACCGGATCCCATCATGGCACCCACCTCTTTCAGCGATTCAAAATCGATGGGGGTATCGGCTTTCCATTCCGGTACGCATCCCCCGGAGGGTCCCCCAATCTGCACCGCCTTGAACTTCCTTCCACCGGCCACACCTCCGCCGATCTCTTCCACCACTTCCCGGATGGTCATGCCCATGGGCACCTCTATGAGTCCGCCACGGGCCACCTTCCCGGCCAGGGCAAATACCTTGGTACCCCTGGAAGTTTCGGTCCCTACCCTGTTAAAGGCACGGGCCCCGTTTTTAAATATGTACGAAATCTGTGCAAAGGTTTCCGCATTGTTTATCAGCGTGGGCCTGCCCCACAATCCTTTGACCGCCGGAAAAGGAGGCCTGATGCGCGGAAATCCCCTTTTGCCCTCAACGGACTCCATCAGGGCGGTTTCCTCACCACATACAAAGGCCCCTGCCCCCTGGTAGACCGAAAGGTCAAAATCAAATCCGCTCCCAAGGATGTTCTTTCCCAGGTATCCCCGCTCCCGGCAGATTTCCAGGGCCTGGAGGATCCTTGAGACGGCCAGGGGATATTCGGCACGGATGTAAAGGATTCCCTCACTGGCACCCACTGCATAAGCCGCAGCCACCAGGCCTTCAATGATCCGGTAGGGGTAAGACTCCAGCAGCATCCGGTCCATAAAGGCCCCCGGATCCCCTTCATCGCCATTGCAGATCACATATTTCTGATCGCTTTCCTGTGCAGCCACAAGGGCCCATTTGGTTCCGGATGGGAAACCTCCTCCTCCCCTTCCGCGGATCCCGCTTTCCCGGATCTCTGCGATCACCTCTTCCGGGCTCATCTCCTTCAAGACCTTGACCAGGCCTTTGAATCCGTCGCGGCTCAGGTATTCTTCCACATCGATGGGATTGATGATCCCGCGGAACTCGGTGGCCATGGGGATCTGCTTGTCCAGGAAGAGGGAAACGTGCTTCTCCCTGACATTCAGGGCATAACGCTCAACACCCATCCACCGGCTGTCGTCCCGGATGGTCTCAGCCGCCTTCAACAGCTTGCTGCTGATCCTTTTGAAAAAACTGGCAGGCTGAAAATGTTCCTGCACGATCTGGTCCACATCCTCCGCCTTGACTTTGGAATAGAGGGTGGGCTCACCCTCGGTGGGGACGATCTCCACCAGGGGGACCTGGTGACACATGCCGACGCAACCCACATGCTTGAGTTTCACATTCAATCCATTGCGGTCTATGGTATCTTTGACCGCATCCCTGATTTCATCGCTTCCACTGGCCACACAGCAGGATCCCAGACCTATACGTATCTCTCCCTTGACTTCGCTGCCATCGGCCAGCCTGAATTTCTTTTCCCCGGATCCTCCCTTCTGACTCTCAAAATCCTTGATGATGGATCCCACCTGGGCGGTGGATACATGCCCGTAGGTGACCTGGTCGATCTGGACCACCGGAGCCAGGGTGCAGCATCCCAGGCAATTGACCTTTTCAATGGTATAAGATCCTGTGGAAGTGGTATCCTCGTTTTCCTGCAGCCCGAGTTCCCGCTTCATGGCATCATAGACCTGCACGGCCCCTTTCACATGACAGGCCGTGCCCACACATACTTTGATCATATGCTCCCCGGCCGGTGTGAACCTGAACTGGGAATAAAAACTGGCTACCCCCACGATCTGCGCCGCCGTGATCTCGGAAATCTCGCACACCCTGCGCAGTGCTTCTTCGGGCAAATAATTGTATTTCTCCTGGATGGCCTGAAGGATGGGAATGACATATCGCTGTCCGCTTCCCACTTTCTCCACCAATGCATCAATATCTCTTAGTTCTATATCCACGGGTTGCCTGTCTGCTTCCAATAATTTTCTGTTCTACTTCTTACAGTTTCCTATTCTGTTTCCAATAATTTTCTGTTCTACTTCCAACAGTTACCTATTCTGTTTCAACTAATTTCCAATGCAATACAAATTTCCGTCCCCCCTGATGTAGACCACCCCATCGGCAAACACAGGCAGGGCGAAGGCTCCTTCGCCCAGTACCGGATCCCCGACCACGGTACCGGTACGGTCGGCCCTGACAATGTGGGTCACACCATCCAGGTCGATGATGTACAGTTTGCCTTCGGCCACCATGGGAGAAGAATAGAAACCGTCGCCATATTCTTTTTCCCACACCTTTTCCCCGGTTTTGGCATCGTAACAGACAAGAACCCCGTAAGAGGTGGCTGTAAAGAGGAGCCCGTTGTATACCACCGGGCTGGAAGCCTCGCTCAGGTACTCATCATTCTCCCAGACAAAACTGCCGGGTGCTTTGGGATCGATGGCCACCAGCCTCGCATATTCGTTGGTGGCAAAGACCAAACCTTCACCATAGGCTGCGGAGGCTCCCACCTCTCCCATGAGGGCTTCGGTCTTCCAAATCTCCGCTCCTGTCTCCAGGTCGTGCCCTGATACGTAAGGATCGGCTGTGGTGACCACCTGGAACTTTCCGTCTACTTGTACAAGGATGGGGGAAGACCAGGCGACATGCACCGGACGTTCCACATCCCAGATGGTTTCACCGGATGCGGTATTCAGGGCCAGCATCCTGCCACGGGTGCTGGTATCGTATTGCACAATGAGTTTGTTTCCCCAAACCATCAGGGATGAAGCATGCCCGTAATGGTTGTTGGGAACCCCCAGGTTTCGGCCCCAGACTTTGTTGCCCTGCAGGTCGAAAGCGATCACATCTCCGGTGGCAAAAATGGCGTACACGCGGTTGCCGTCCACCGCCATGGTGGGGGCAGCCAGTCCCGTATCGTCTGTGACCCGCGGCATGGTGGTGGGAGATCCCTGGATCCCGGTCACTGCTTTTTCCCATAGCAGCTGACCGGTGTTACGATTGTAGCAGGCCACAATCCTGGCGGACTCATCTGCCCCGGAGATAAACAGTTTCTCGCCCCATATCACCGGGGTATTGTAACCGTGCTTGGAGAAGGCCACCTTCCATTTGATGTTTTCTCCGGTGGTACCGTTCCAGCTCACCGGGATGTTTTTGTGGTATGATATGCCGTGGCCCATGTAACCCCTGAAGGTGGCCTGGTTGGCCTTGAAGTCCTCGGGATTGAAGCGTGTGGTAGCCGGGGCAGCTGCCTGCGTGGTGGTTGACGGCTGGCCAGCAGCTTCCGTTCCGTCTGCGGCTTCCTGAACCAGTGCCGGATCGCCTGCTGCGGTGTCAACCGCCTGGGAGGTCGGGAAAACTTCAATGACCTCCACCCCATCCTGCGGCTGCGTAGTTTCCTCCACCACAGCCATGGTCTGGTACTCCTTCAGATAGTCATTGCTCAGCCAGCCGGCCACCAGGGATAATCCCAGGATGAGACCCCCGGCCACCATCAGCCAGTACTGCGAATTGGCCCTGGCACGCAACAGTTCCTCGGTCACCTTCTCGGGCTCTTCGATCCTGGCCCTGAGATCGGTGTATACCTTGAGGGAAGCTGCCATGAGGATGCCCCCGAACAGCAGGAGCCAGGTGCCTGTTTTGACCTGCCAGCGGCTGGTGAAGTAGGCCTTGAGTGCCAGCAAATCAAAACTGCGGAGTTCTTCCTTGAGCTCCTCGTTGCCGGGTTCGGCAGCCAGCCTTTCCATCAATGCCTCGATGGTTTTGCTTTCCAGGGGTTCGTGCTGCTTCATGTGCCAGAAGTTCAGGATCAGCAGCAGGGCTACCAGCCCGCAGAAGATCCCGGAAATCAGCGCCACCCTGTGTGCCAGCTTAATTTTTTGTTCCTGATCCAGATTGCTTTTCATTCCTTTTGTTTTATCATTTTTCTACCGGACAATAGTCCATGCACCTGCCACAGGAGAAGCAATCCCCCTTGTGGGGCTCGTAATCCTCCCGCCGGCGGAAGACCACCTGGTTCATGAGGGTGATGCCCAGGACCAGCCCGATAAAACCGCCCATGATCATGCCTCCTGTGCGAAACTTGGTCCGGATGACTGCGGCCTCATCGACCAGCTGTTCAAATGTTTCGCCTGATTTCAGGAAGGCCTGGATATCCAGGTTCTCCTCATCTTCTCTCAGTTCGGGCTGACTGATCATGAGTTCGGCCAGGTAGACATCGGGGTGAACCCGGCTCATCATCACATGGGACTTGGTACCGATCCAACCCCCCAGGACGGTCAGGACCGGAATCAGCCCGATATAGAGAATGAATTTTTTCAGATTTTTCCTGGCCACTTCCGGGGTCCTGTAGGCTTTGTCCACCGGCACCTCAATGGCGTCGAAGGGACAGGAATCTTCACACAGTTTGCATTTGATGCACTCCGAAGGGGTAATGGTCAGGTGCCGCCTGGAGAACTTGGACATCCAGCCCAGCAGTACCCCGTAGGGACAAAATACCCTGCAATAGGGCCGGGCATAGAACATGCCCAACAGCAGGAAGGTGATCCCCAGGAAGATCATCAGGAAAGGCCCGTCCATGCGGAATATCCCCACAAAGGGATCGTAGCGGCATATGATGAAATCGCTGCCGGTGGCCGCGAACAGAACCGACAGGGCCAGGTAGATCACCGGGATAAATCCCAGGGTCTTGCGGATCCAGCTGGGAATGGAGACCGGATTGATCACCAATAGGTCCTGGATGGCTCCCAGGGGACAAGCTGCTGCGCAAAAGGTGCGTCCGAAGAATAGCGCAAAGAGAAGCGGCAGGACAAAAAACAGCAGGGCCGTGATGGAAATGGCATAGCCCGGATCAAACAGGGAAAGGGCCACATTCTGGATGGCCCCGATGGAGCAGATGCATCCATCGCGGTAAAAACCGAAATAGATCAGCGAGAAAACCGATAGCCACAGCAAACCGCGCCTGGAGCGTTTTTTTACTGCCAGCCAGGAGGCCAGGGAAAGTACAGCCAGCAGCACCAGCACGTCGAAGTATTCCAGGGCCATGGCCCTGGGCTCGGGGGTGGTGGGATCGGGCTGTACATAGCCGGAATCAAACTCGGGCTTTGGAAAACGTTGCTGGGCATTAAGGACATGGCTGGTCAGCAGCGCAAAGAAAATGAGCAGAAGAAGGTGGTTGGGGCTGCGTTTCTTCATATCAACTATCCTCTTCTTTGAACCAATCCCCTTTGATCTTATAGGGTTCATCGGCCGGAACACGGCTGATGGCATCGGAGGGACAATGGGTGGCAATGGAGCACTGGTTGCAGTTGAGACAGAGATCATGCCTGATTTGCATATGGAGCGACCCGTTCCCGAAAGCTGAACATCCCTTGACACATTTGGCACAACCTATGCAAAGCTCTTCATCGATGATGTACTCAAAGTAGGGCTCCTCGATGAACTTCCGCTGGATGGCTGCGGTGGGACAAAGCTGGTTTTCCGCTCCGGTCTGAAGCTTGGCACCAGGTTTGAAATAACCCCCGCACAAATCGCAGTAGCCACAGAGATCGTAAGCATGGACACATTTTGCCGCCGAATGCGCCTTCACGCATTCCGTGGCACAACGTCCGCACTGGGTGCATTTGAAGGGATCGATCTGCCACACATAGTCTTTCCCGGAAACGGATCGCTTCAGGGTAAAAGCGGCAGTGCCCACCACCGTAACACCCAGGGCCAATCTGACCCCATTGTTGATGAAATGACGGCGACTGTATCCTTTATCCTTCTTCTCCATAATCGCGTGTTTTCAGGGCTTCGGGCAACTGGCAATGCGACAGGCTGCGGCATTCCCTGCAACGAAAACCATCGGTACATTCCTGTCCGGGAAGTACCTGTCTGCGGGCCAAAAGGATCCCTGCCACGGCTGCCAATGCTGCCAGGAGGGTTCCCCTGCCAAACTTCTCAATAAAGCCTCTTCTGTCCATATTCATGCAATTATTCTGATTCAATGGGTTCAAATACCCTGATCATATCATTCTCAAAATCAAGCGCATATATATTGTTCTCTTCATCTGCGCACACCTCAGGCGCCTTTGTTTCATCGTCGGTTTTCCTGCCATCATCGAAGAGAGCAGGGGGAGCTACCACGCTGAGTAATTTTCCCGACTGGTCATGGATCTTGATGCGAACCAGTCCTTTTTCACTGGTAACAAAGGATCCGTCTGCCAGGGTGGTGATCCTGGCAGGATTACAACAACCCAGAAAACCGTCAATCTGCAGGGAAGAATTCTGCCAGTACCCTCGCATTCGGCCATCATCGCTGTAATTCTCCAGTGAGTGTTTGGCCGGATTCACCACCCACAATTCCCCATAACTGTTCACTGCCAGATCAAAGTTGGCACTGGGTATAATGAACCCATGTCCGCTATCTGCTTCGGCTTTCCCTTCGAATTCCCCGGTGATCTCACCCTCCCTGTTGTAGATGACGATCCGCCGGTTACCGGCATCTGCCACATACACATGATCTTCCTTCAGGGCCAGGTTGGTGATCACAGTGCGTTCGTCCAACTGAGCCCACTCCTGCAATAGTTCTCCCTCATGGCTGTACTTGGCAAGATGATTGAGGGTGCCGATAAATATATGATCCGGGTCCACCTCCAGACAGGTGGCACCGGGGATGATTTCCAGCATGTCGGCAGGGGATCCGTCCAGAGGCAGGACCACCAGGCTGGAATTGCCGCAGACATAGAGCTTATGATCAAAATAGGTGATGTCTGAAGCCATGAGTAAACCCAGGTCAAATTTCCGTGTCTCATTGTAAGAAATCAACGCAGGGTCCACCTCTTTGTACTGATCCACCTCCAGGGCATAGGGATTGGCTCCCCTGCGGTCGGGCCGGTTATTCAGGAAATCGACCACGATCACCGCGATGATCACTGTCAGGATCACAAGAATTACAATGGTCAAACCTCTCTTTTTCATCCGCTTCCTTGTTTCATTGTTCATTGTCGGGATACGGCCAGATCGAGACATACCATGGTCTTGGAATCACGCATGACCAGGTAGCCATCGGCTATGGCCAGCGGACCCCAGGCATCATGTCCCTCCAGCACCCTGTAAGAGTCCATCTCAATATATTCGGTGGTGCTTGGCCTGGCAATGGTCAGGGTGGCATCGTCGTCCAGGATAAAGAGTTTGTTGTCGGCGATCATGTATGGTCCCAATCCAAAACGCTTGTCCGCACCGCTGGACCATATGATCTCCTGGAAATTATCCGGATGCACACAGACCAGCTCGTTCCTGAGCGGACCGGCATCCTTGGGCAGAATCCCCAGAAAGTGACCATCGAATATCACCGGGGTCTGCTGTTCGCAGGCCAGTCCGTCCTTGGGTTCATACTCGTTGAGCACCTCCACGGAAAATCCTCCCCCAGCCGGAGTGAGTTGCAGCACCATGGCCCCTGCCCCGTATCCGGCGGTGAGAAATACCTTTCCATCGGGCAAACATAACGGAGAGGGTGCCACCACCTGGTGATTCCAGGCTGTGGATTCCCAAAGAATTCTACCTGCGTCCGGACCTTCGGCCTCAACCCCGAATACGGCCCCATAAGCGCTGTATACATACATCTTCTTTCCCCCGAATTCGTAGGGCATGACCGAAGAGTGGGACATCTGCCAGCCCTTTTCATTGGGGGTTTCCCAGAGCACCTCACCGCTTTCCATATCCAGGGCCACCAGCAGGGCTCTTCCTCCGGTGGCTATGATCGCTTTTCCTTCATGGATGAGGGGACATTGTCCGGTGTACCAGAGGGGGATTTCGGCTTCATACTCCTTCTCCACATTCAATCCCCAAAGAAACTCCCCGTCCTGGCGGCGCACGCACATCACATGGCTGCGGGGACCTATGGTGAGAATATGGTCTTCGGTCACAGCGGGCACGGTGCGCGACATGCCGTGGTTCCTTTTGATGTTGATCTTGTAACCCCTTACCCAGAGTGGCTCTCCGGTTTCCAGCGCATAGGCCCGGAGCAGGTCGGCCCGTTCTTCTTCATCGTAATCCATGACATAGACGGCCCCCTTGTAGATGGCTGCTCCCGCATGGCCCTCGCCCAGGGATACTTCCCACTTTTTGATGGGTCCTCCTTCGGGAAACTGCCCGATCAGGGAAACCCTTGAACGGCTGATGTTGTCGAAATTTTCTCCCCGGAACCGGGGCCAGGTCTCCTGCAGGTCCGAATCCAGGGTGCCCAGTGACTCATAATACGCACCGATATCAATATCTGCCACCACCCCGCCCTCTCCGCGGTTGTCGAGTCCGGGTTCGGAAGTGACAAATTCACGCACCGGATCCCTGGCCAGCCACCAGCCAAGCGAGACCAGACCTGCCACGACCAGTAGAACGGTCACCATATGTATCCTGTCCAGGCGCATTCTTTTTACGAAACTATTTCACTTTATAAGCGATCAGTGCTTTGCCGTGTCTCACGTAGAGTACTCCGTTAAATATGACAGGGTGGGCCCAGTGCTGATCGGAGCCCAGCAGGACCTTGGTCTGGCTGACCACATTGAATCCCGCTGGATCGGCTTTCACCAGGGCCAGTTCACCCCTCTGGCTATAGCAATACAGCATCCCGTCGGCATAAATCACCACGCCGTTGCCAATGTCCCTGGAGGCATACATCTCCTTGCCTGTCTTCCAGTCATAGCAAACCCACTGGCGGCTGTCGCCCGAACCGTAGACATATCCGTCCACCCGCACTGCCCCTCCGGTCCGGCTGTCCATTTTTTTATGGGTCCAAACACTTTGAACGGAATTGCCATCGTCGGCAATCTTTAACATTCCTCCTCCGGCCCCATACCCGCTCAGGTAGAAAAGCATCCCGTCGTGGTAAATGGGGGTATTCGGGTGTACCGAATATTGGTTGGGATGGCGATGCGACCAGAGCATCTTGCCGCTTAGTGCATCAATTCCTATCACATGATTCTCCGTGTGGGTGGCCAGCATTTTTCGTCCCTTGTGTTCAAACAACAGGGGAGTGCAGTAGGCAGTCAGTTCCCCTCTGCCCGGGGAGCTCCAGATCAGTTTGCCTGTGTGTCGATCCAGGGCCACCAGGTTGTACTTCTTGCCTCCTGGTGTAATGAACACCACATCCCCATCCACCACCGGGGTTTCATTCATGCCCCACTGGATATTCTTGCCATCGAAATCCCTGAACAAGTCTTTGCTCCATAGGATTTTTCCTTTTTCCGCATCCAGGCAATGGAATTTTCCGAGTCCGCTCAGCAGATACACCCTGTCGCCCACGATGGTGGGGGTGCCCCGGGTTCCCACATAGCTCTTGTTAAACTCCGGACCATAGGCCTTTTTGTAAATCAGTTTTCCCTTCAGATCAAACTTGAACAGGTATCCCTGGTCCCCGATCATTCCCGTCGTATAGACAAAGCCATTGTCCACAACGGCAGAGGAATGGCCCTTGCCCAGCTCCTCGAAACTCCACAGTACCTCGGGTCCGTCAGCAGGCCACTGTTTCAACAATCCGCTTTCAGGATAAATTCCGTCACGGGTGGGACCCCTCCAGGCAGTGGGATCCTGGGCATATGCAGAGAAAACTGCTCCCAGGAAAAGTATACATGTTGCTATTCTTCTCATCTTCATCACGATTTTGTCCTCTGTTTTTTTATCCAGCCCAAAAATAGCACTAAAAGCACTTCTAACCCAGCAGCTTCGAGGTATTGCAGGTTATTCAGAATAATTCTAATCTAAGCGAATCGCCCGGAATTTTCTCCGGTTTTTCAAAGCCTCATTCTGCGACCCTTACACACATCAACATGTTTTGATCGCGGAGCAATAATCTGCCATCGGCCAGGGCCATGGGTGCCCAGTTTTGCGTTCCGAACCTGGCTGCCCTGGGATCATCATTTACAGGTGCGGTAAGCAGCTCTGCGGAAGCAATGGGCTTGAATTCTGAGGGGTCAGGTTCAATCAGATACAATGTCTTGGCTCCGTCGGTGGCCAGTATCAGGCCGTCGGCATACACCATGCTGCCTTTGTTAAAATCAGGGTCCCGTTTTGTTTTCCACATGATCTCACCATCCATGTTCATGCACGTGAGGCCGTCTCGCGTATTGTTGGTACCATACTGGGCGTAAAAGTACCCGTCAATCAGTATGGGAGGTTTGGTCTGATCCCCAAATTCTTCTGTCCTGAAAACCTCTTCGGCGATATAGGTCCCGTCTGCCTGTTTCTTTACCTCTATCATGAGCGCACCCAGTTCATATCCTCCCGCCACCAGCACTTTATTGTTGCCGCAATCCAAGGCAGGCGGCACAGAAATATGACATTCCCACTTATCAAAATTCCACAGGATCTTTCCGGTCTTTGGCTCTATCCCAACTATATTTCCCAGCGTTTGCGGCAAATCCCTGCGTCCAATGGGATTGGTGGAGGAGATCACGAAAACGATGTGATCCTCCCCATGAATCTTAGCGATCGAGGGACTGGCATAGGATTCATTCCCCAGATTGGGTGTTTTCCATACCAATTCACCCGTTGTTTTATGATAAGCCACCGCACCGGCTCCGGGGGCCTGGGACAATACAATCAGCAGATCGCCGTATACCAGCGGGCATTGAGCAATGGCCCAGATCGGAAAATTTCCGCCACCCCCGAAGCCACCGCGGTCTATGGTATCGTTTCCGGGATCACCCCCAAAATCGGTCCATATGTTTTTATTCCAGACCGGTTTATGGGTGTTGATATCCATGCAGTACAAATCGCCGTAGGGACCACAGGAATAAATATGGTTGCCATCTATGGCCGGTACACTGCGAGAACCTGGGAACATGACCGAACCGGGGGCATCGTATTCAAACTTCCAGAGTTCTTCGCCGGAATTCAGGTCGAAACAGCGCATTTTATCTCCCACCTCGTCGTCACGGTCAAGCAGGTACACCTTGCCGTCCTTGGCTACCGGCCCTCCATAACCGATGCCCAGATTCACTGTCCAGAGCACTTCCGGCCCGCTATCAGGCCAGGATTTCAGAATATTTTTCTGGGGTGAAGTGCTGTTTCTTTCGGGCCCGAGAAACTGGGGCCAGTCCTGGGTGAAAGCATGCACTGAACCAATAAGCACCAACATGAGCAGTGCACCAAATTTCTTTTTTATCAAGGATTTCATACAATCACGGTTTATTTTGTCAGATGCCTTTGTTACCCTGCGAATCCACTGCGGTACCAGGTAAAAATTAGATGCCAGATGCTGCTGAAAGTTAATGTTCAAGGGCATGGGTATCCCGGACACTGCTAAATGTCAGATCCAGCAGTTTCCAGGTATTCCCTTGTTTTTGATAGACTTCGGTAACTGTAAACTCGTTTTTCGCCTCATTGCCCCGAACCATGGCAACAAGCGTAATGCGATTCCAAAGGATGGCAGTGTCATCAAATATCTTTACAAGCACATCGTGCACATCTGCCTGCTTGTACCAGATGCTTCCGGTTTTAATGATTTCGAGCTCCCTTTCCTTACCCCAGGTTCCGCTCATATGTACAAATCTTGCATCGTCGTGGAAAAGCGAGGCCAGTTTGTCTTCATTCTTGTTTGCCATCCACTGCCACTTCTCTTTCGAGAGATTTATGATTTCCTGTTCGCTTGCAGAATTTTGCGCGAAGGACCATTGCATACAAGTGGTTATAATAAGAAGTCCGAGAATTGATGTTTTCATTTTAGTGGTTTTTGAAATAAATTGGACGGCCAATCTTGTCGCGATTGGTCCATACTTCTATCAGAGCTTAGATTCTCAGTTCTGAAAATGGTTTAATGCTTCCTGGCCGCATACTGACGCTTGAATTTTTCCAGAAATCTTTGATAGGCTTCCGGAGTATCCATGTCTTCCAGGATGTCTTCACATTCCACGACTTTCACTGCCTGGGGATGGGTGCGGAAAATCTTCCGTGCTCCCCCTACTCCTCTCAGGTTTTGCAGCGCTTCGAAATACACCCTGTCGAAGAGAACGGGTACCCCTTGCCATCCGGAAGGGGATTGAGAAACCATGATTTGCCGGGATCCCGCTTGAAAGTTGTGGATCATTCTTTCAAGATGGGCAGCAGTAAGCAAAGGCTGATCCACCTGGGTGATCAGCACTCCGGCTGCTTCCGGAAATTCCCTGGCCAGGTATTTGATACCATGGGCAATGGAGCTGCCCATGCCATTTTTCCATTGCCGGTTCACAGTATATCTCAAAGAGTAGTTGTCCAGGATGGGACCTATTTCATCCGCTCCGTGGCCCAGGACCACCACCACCGGATTTCCGGTCTTCAGCAGGGTTTGCACCTGATGATCCATCAGGGTTACTTTTCCCCACTTCAACAATGGTTTGGGCCGGCCCATGCGGCTGGAGGCTCCGGCAGCCAAAAGCAAAAAGGGGATTTCAGCCATGGATGGGGCCGGTCTTTTCCCTGAGGGCCATGGGAGTCTGTTCCCGAATCACGCTCAAAATTTCCGCCAGGATGGATACTGCAATTTCGGAGGCACTCTCGGCCCCGATGTTGATCCCGGCCGGTCCGTGTATTTGCTCCATGAATTCAGGGCTCGGATCGGGACAATAGTTCAGGAATTCGGACAGGATGCGTTCCCTGCGATGACCCGGGCCCAGGAGTCCCAGATAAGCCGGTCTCGCATCTTTCAGTGCGATCAAGTATTGAACATCTTTGTGAAGACTGTGCGACATCACAAGCACTGCGGTTTGTTTGTCGAGCAGGGACGTATCGATGTGGTCGAAAGAAGGGGATATCAGGCGTGCAGCACCCGGGAAATAATCGATCGATTTGGCTTCATCAGGCGAAGCCACTACGGTCACCTCCCAACCCAGCTGATGGGCCGCCTGGCATAGTTTCACGGCATCGTGTTCTGCCCCAAAAATATATAATTGAAAAACAGGAGGATAGGTTTGGGTGAAGCAGGAGGTCTCCTCCGGCTGATCTGTTAGAAATGACGGATTTAGGGGAAAGCCTACCCCATCCAGTATCAGGCGCGATCCTATTCCCTCATACTCTCCGGGTTCAGGATGGTAGTAGGACATCGCCTGAAATGGCTTTCTCTCCCGATAGACTGCTTCAAAAGCCTTCAGGAGTTCATCAGAAGATTCAAGGGGTTCCAGCAGAATATACAAGAGTCCATCGCAACCCACACGGTAGCGTCCGTCGTAAGACATGATCTTGGCTTTGCCGGTGCGGAACACACTCTGAGCCTTGCTCATGATTTCCTTTTCCACACAGCCGCCGCTCACTGCTCCCAGCGCTTCTCCCTGGTCATTCAGGATCATTCTGACCCCGGGTCGCCGGTAGGAGGATCCCTCCAGGTCCACCACGGTGGCCAGCACCACTTTCTTGCCGTTTTTCTGCCAGAGGGCAGCGATCTGAAGCAGT
>CBDTYO010000056.1:0-14035 GCA_965364615.1 uncultured Bacteroidia bacterium | reverse complement strand
CGGTATTTTCAGACAGCAGGCCCCGCAATGAAACAGGATGTTGCTGTTTCCCGGATCCAGGGTCAGCAGGTTCTTGTACCTGTTAAAGGCCTCCTCGTAAAACTCGGTTTCATACAGGTAATCCGCATCGAAGAAGATCCTCTTGAATTCTTTCGTGTACTGTCCGCTTAGCCCCACAGAGGCCGTCAGAAACAATAACAGGAGTATTCTTTTTGCGCTCATCATAACATAAATATATATGTTATAACGATTAATACTTCAGGTATTTATCCACAACTGTTTCTGCTAATACACAACGACGATTTGGACCCTGTCCAGATAAGAAAGCTGGGGCCAGGAAAGCTTCCCTATTCCAGGTTCCAGATCCTGACCTCTATATCCTTTTCATCCTGAAGGAGGTTCACCAGCTGCTGGGTATCGGTATTTCCGAAATGATAGGGATAGAGAATACGGGGTTGCAGGACCCTGGCTGCATCGGCCACCATGTCCGGTGTCATGGTATAGGGCAGGTTCATGGGCAAAAACGCCACATCTACAGGGACTTCCAGCTCCTTGTACTCTGGGATATTTTCAGTGTCGCCCCCGATCAGCACATGGATGTCTCCGAATTTCAGGATGTATCCGTTCCCTTCTCCTTTCGGGTGAAAGGCCTGGCCATTGGGTCGCTTGTGCTCAAGGTTGTAAGCAGGAATGGCATGGATCTCAATGCCTTTGATAGTGGCCGCATCCCCGTTTTTCATAAGCTCAGCTTCAAAATCCTCCAGCTGTTCCATGCAGGTCTCCGTCATCACCACCTTGGTGCCGGATTTCAACAGGTGCCGGATGGCATTCATGTCCAGATGATCTCCGTGCTGGTGGGTGACCAGGATCAGGTCTGCATCTGGTAAATTTGCATAGTCCGCTTCACGCATGACCGGATCAATGTGGATCACCTGGTCATTACATTGGAACATAAGGGTTCCATGGCCGATAAAAAATATCTCCAGGTCCCCTTCCGATGTTTTGATCACATCGCTTTCAAATTGGCCTTGTAAAGGCTGCAGGACTGCAAGACCTGCCAGAAGCACAGTAAGTATAGCTTTCATATCAGGTAGATTTATTTCTTAGCAAGTTAGTCCGTACTTCATAAACATTCAACAGATTCCCAGCCAAAATCCACTGAACACTAATCACTAAACATTTACCATTAACCTCTAACCTCTAACCCCTAACCTTAAACCTCTAATCCTTAACCATTATCCTTTCTCCTTTCGATCAGTTTGTAGGTCACAGGTACGATGATCAGGGTCAGCAGCGTGGATACCATCAATCCCCCGATGATGGTCCAACCCATGGGGGCCCAGATGGTCCCTCCCCTGAGGGTCAGGGGAAGCAGGCCCCCAATGGTGGTTAATGCGGTCAGCACAATGGGTATCAAACGTATCTCTGCTGCATTTTGCAGTGCATGGTTCAGGGTCTCTCCCCGTTCCCTGAGCTTATTGATGTAGTCCACCAGAATGATGGAATTGTTTACCACGATTCCCACCAGGCTGGTCAGGCCCACAAAAGCGGTGAAAGAAAAGGTATTGCCAGTGATCAGCAAGGCCCAGATCATCCCCGTAAACGCAAAGGGTATGGCCACAAATACAATCAGGGGTTGCTTCAGAGATTTGAACTGCAGCACCAGCACCGCCAGAATCGATATGACGGCGATAAGGACTGCATTGGTCATTCCCCCGAATGCTTCGTTGCGACTTTCCAGTTCTCCTCCTATGGTATAGCTGTACCCTTCCGGCATGGGATATTGCTCCAGCCTGGCCAATATGGGATTCATTACATCATCCAGAGGAACCCCGGAACGAACATCCGCCAGAAGTTCTGCGGTCCGCTCCAGGTCAAAGCGACTGATGGAACTGGGGACCTGCTGCAGTTCCAGGTCCACAAACTGCTTCAATGGGATCTGCTTCCCGGAAAGTGAGGATACATACACCCGATCCAGGTCCTCAATGTTCAATTCTCCTTCATGTTTCATTTTTAACAGGATCTCATACTCTTCCCCCTCCTTGTCCCTGAACTTTGATATCCCGATTCCGGACACCGCGGTTCGTATGGTTCTGTCGATCTCAATGACCGGGACTCCCAGCATATTGGCCTTCTCTTTATTGATCCTGAACAACAGCTCAGTGTTGGTTTTTACAAACTGGTTTTCCACATTGATGGCACCGGGTTGCTCCCTGATAATACCCTCCACATCAGTGGATATATCCCCCAGCACATCCAGGTCCTCCCCGGTTAAAAAAATCTGGACCGGTGCATCATAGGGTATGCCCTGTTCAAACTCCTTCACCCTGATGCGCGCCCCCGGGTACCGATCAAACTCCTGCCGTAAGCAAGCGAGGGTGCCGGCAAATGCTTCCGGTTCAAATTCGTATAGTTCCACATAGATCTCAGCATAGCGGATATCCTGTCTGCGAGGAAATACATTGTAATAGATTTGGGGATTGCCATGTCCCACATTGGTGGCATAATAGCGGACCTCGGGCAGGGTATCCAGTACCCTTTCTATGTAGGAGGCCACCTCATCGGTCTTATCCAGGCTTGCTCCTTCGGGGAGGGATGCCTGTATCATCAGGTTGGGTTGTTCTGCCTTGGGAAAAAAACTGATGTCCAGGAAACTGAACATCATGGAAGAACCGGCCAGATATAGCAAAGCCAGCAACAGTGTCATCACAGGTTTTCGCAAAGCGGCTCTCAGGGTGCTGCGAAAGGGCTTATCAATCATCCACTGCAACAGTTTACTGATGCCCCGGCTTTTCACCTCTTTCGCTGCTTTCTCCTTCAGAAGGCTGCTGGTGATCATGGGGGTAAAGGTGAGGGCCACCAACAGGGATACCGTCAGGGTGATCATGATGGTCACTGGCAGGGACTTGATAAATGCACCCGTCATTTCCGGCATGGCTGCAATGGGCACAAAGGCCAGAATGGTGGTCACTGTGGCAGAAATGACCGGCCACCCAATTTCAGAAGCCGCCAGGATGGAAGCTTCTCTCCTTGAGTGCCCCATCTGGATGAAACGGTTGATATTCTCCACCATGACGATGGAATTGTCCACCAGCATTCCCAGAACCACCACCAGGCCTGCAATGGAGATTTGCTGAAGACCGAATCCTGAAAGGTCTACAAATCCAAGTCCAATGATCAGTGAGAGCGGTATGGCCATGGCTACCACCAGGGAAGAACGAAATCCCAGTGAAAAGAAAATGATGAGTCCCACCAGGACCATTCCCTGTAGCAGGTTATTTACAAAACCACTGATCCGGTTCCTCACCGTATTTGGCTGGTTATAGATGTATTCCAGCTGCAGGCCCTCGGGCAAATCATCTTTGAAATCCTCAATGACAGGGGCCAGCTCCTCGTAGGTTTCCAGGACATTCAAACCTTCTTTCTGGCTGATGCCAATGAAAATACACCGATGGCCTCCTCCTTGTTCCCGGTACAACTTTTTAGCTCCAAAGCGGGTCAGGTAATCCCTGTCCTCATAATCAAATTCCACCTCGGCCACATCTCTCAGATAAATCAGCCTGCCCTGGTGGGAGTTTACCACACAATTCCGTATCTCATCCAGGTCCTGGAAGGAACCGGAGGATTTCACACTCAGGTTGCTTGAGCCCAGCTTGATATCTCCCCCGGGAATGTTGACATTGTTGGTCGATATGGCATTGATGATGTGATCCAGGGAGGTGTTAACCATGGCCATCTTTTCAAAATCCAGGCGAATGAGAATCTCCTGGCCTGGAAGGCCATAATAACTCACCTTCCTGATGCTCCTCACCTTTTCCACACGCTTCCGAAGTTCATCCGCCGTCTTCTCCATCTCTGAAAAAGCTTCGTCCTCCGATATGAGTGCCATCTGCAGCATGGCCATGTCAGCCACGGTCCATTTCCACATGTCCAGTTGCACGATCTCATCGGGCAGGGAATTCCGGATGCTGTTGATCTGCTGAACCACCTCATCATATTTTTCGTCTGCATCCGCATTGAATTCAAATTCCACCGCCACAATGGCGATCCCGTCCCTGACATCCGAGGTGATCCTGACGATGTCCTCCAGTCCGTTCAGGGCCTCTTCCACCGGTAGGGCCACCATGGTTTCCATATCCATGGAACTGGCACCGGGCATGATCACGATGATGGAGGAACCCGGGACGGATACCTCCGGGTTTTCAGTTCTGGGCATGGTAAGAAAGGCACGGATCCCCATGATGGTCAGAAAGAGAAAGACCATCCAGGTAAAGGAGGCATTGTCTATGGCAAGTTTGGGCAGTCTCATGGTTCAGAATCTAAGACTTGATCGGTTGCCACTTCTGAGCCCTCCCTGAGGTATTTGGCACCATCGGTGATGACCAGCTCTCCTTCACTGAGTCCGTCCAGGACCACCACCTCCTCACCCAGGATGGCTCCGGTCCTGATCCACCTCTTTTCTGCCTTTCCTTCGCGGAGAATAAATACAAAGGCCCTGTTGTCAGTGGCATCTATAAGGGAATGCATGGGCACTACCATGGAACGCTTGATCCCGGAAGGATAAATCTCCGCCCTGGAAATAAAACCGGTGCGGAATCCGGGCAGGGGCTGAAGGATATGCAGTTCAGCCTCGTAGGTAGCTGTTACCGGATCGGCTATGGTGCCCAGTTCAGTGATTTCTGCCCTGAATGAAGTTCCTGGGAAAGCATCCATGTAAACTTTGGCTGAATCCCCCATGGAAAGTTTGACAATGTCCTTATCTGTAAGAGATGCCCTCATCACCCAATCATTTTCCGTGGATGCAAAAAGGATGGCCGGATATCCCGGAGCAATTACCTCGCTGGTTTCAGCCAGGATCTTCTGGATCTTGCCATAAGAGGGGGCTTCAATCCTGGAATGCTCCAGGTTAAAATCGGCGATCTGCACCTGTGCTTTGGCCAACTCCCAGGCAGACTCTGCATTCTGGTACGTTTCGAGGGTAACCACACTGTCCCGGTAAAGATTTCTGGCACGGTCAAGATCCCTTTGCGCCTTCTCCAGACCAATATGGGCCTGGTTCACCTGGGCCCTTACCTCCCTGAGGTCCAGTTCGGCCAATACCTCGCCCTTCCTCACTGAGGTTCCTTCCCGGACATGTATCCGGCTGACAATCCCCCCGGTTTTGAAGCTCAGTTTCATTTCGGTGGCCGTACTGAGCATGCCGGTGGCCCTGACGGGCACCTTGTATTCCCTGTATTCCACCGCGTGAGCCCTGACCGGGATTGTGGTGCTTTCTTCAGTCTCCTGCTGATCTGCCCGGCCACAGCCCGTGAGCAGGATCAGCACTAATAAGTATCTGGTTAATTGTCTCATGGTAAGATTTTAGTAATTCTCAGGCCCATTGGTACCCATGGCATATTCAAAATCTGCCAGGCGGATGAAGTACTCACCCTGTGAGATGAATAGATTGGCCGCTGCGCTGGTGAGGCTGGTGCGGGCATCAATCAATTCCAGCAGAGAGGCCTGGCCTTCGGAATACTTCCGGTCGATGAGTTCATAGGCCCTCAGGGCCGACTCGGTTTGCTTTCCTGCCGACTGAACTGATTCATAAGCTGCCTGTAGGGCATAGAAATGGTTGATCACTTCCAGCCTGATCTGCTGCTCTGTTTCGTGGTAGAGCTCCCCCAGTTTTTCTCCCTCGATTCTGGATTGCTGCACCTTTTGGTGGTTGGCATTGCCCTGGAACAGGTTCCACTTCATGACCAGGGAAGCCAGCAGGAAATCATCGTCCTGGGTGAACCTGTACTCTTCCCCCTGGAATCCATAGTCCACCACCCCGAATAAACCGGGATAGTTGCTACCCTTATATAATTTAGTCACGTGCTGGTTGAGCTGCTGGTACTGCTCAATCTGCCTCAGCTCATCCCTGTTCTGGAGGGCCATCAGGCTGGCTTCTTCAAGACCCACCTTCGGGGGCAGCGGTTCTACGCTTGTCAGTTCAATGGGAGCATCCAGAGCACGGTTCAAAAGAAAATTAAAGTAAGCCCCGGAGGCCTGAAGCAGGTTGTTGGCCTGTGCCTGCTGCACTTCCACCTTGCTTAATTCTGACTCAGAACGGTACACCGCGTCTACGGTCACCTTATCGTTTTCGAACAGGCGCCGGCTTACGCGCAGATTCTCCTCCACCAGGGTAAAAGAGGTATCGGCCAGAAACACCAGCCTTTCGGCTTTCTGGTAATCATAATAGGCTTTGGTAATCTCTTTGATCAACTCTCTTTTGTATCGATCCACCCCTATCCTGGCGATCTCTGCATGGTTTTGCCTGATCCGGTAATTCTGAATTAAATCGGAGTTGAAGATGGGCGCAACCAGTGAAAGCTTGGTTTCGTGTTCCCGCGGACGATAGAAATTAAAGGACTCATTCTCAATCTGGGGAAACAGGTTTGAAGCTGTAAGCAGGTTCAATGTGCTGTAAACGGGATTGAGCAGATCCCCTACAGGAAATTCGATTTGACGCCCTCCCTCTGCCACCGTATAACGGGCATTCAGGCTGACTCCCGGGAAGAACAAACCCCTGGCTTCCTTGAGTGCTGATAGCTGTGCAGCATAATCAAGCTGTTTTTGTTTCAAGGCCTGGTTGGACTGAAGGCCTTCACTGATATACTTGTCCAGTATGGGATTCTGCCCTGATGCTATGAATCCCTGAAAAAAGATCAGCCACGGCAGAAAGGTTATGAATCTCATGCTTTTATTCCATTAAATACCAGTTGAAAATGACTCTCAAATACTTCCTCAGGAGTAAGGTCCAGCATTTCTATCAGGGGCCCCTCCATGCTTACAAATTGAATGACGCTCATCATCTGCATCCAAAGGGTATGGGCAATGAGGGCGGCTGGGATATCCTTCCTGATCAAGTTGTCCCGGATTCCTTGCTCTACGACCTTCATGAGCAATCCCACAGATGATTCCCCATAAACGATACCCTGTACATCCCCGCTGGTAAGTTCAGGTTCCCCGGAATGGGACCCCATGATGGATATGATGGCCTGCATATGCTTTGGGTGGCTGTGCATGAAATCTATGGTAGCTTTGCCCATGGCACCCAGTTTTTCGATGGCATTTGCGGTAGATTCTGCTGCTTTACTGGTGTGGGTGTTCAACATCCCAATGGCTTTCCGGGCCACCTCAAAAAACAAATCCTCCTTGCTTCTGAAATACAGATAGAGCGTACCTTTGCTTAACTCTGCCTTAGCGGCAATGTCATCCATGGTGGCCTGGTCCAGACCCAGGGAATAAAATACGCTCTCAGCTGCCTGGATGATCTCTTCCTTTCGCTGCTGCTTTTCCCTCTCTTTCCTTTCTGCAATGCCCATAAGCGATCCTTTTGATCTACAAATATTAATGACTCTTAGTCATTATTTGAACCAAAGTTAATTCGTTTAATTCTATTCAGCAAATTTCAAGACTGTTTTTTCTGGCTCCAACCCCAGAGCTGTTTTTCTGGCTCAAACCCCAGAACTGTTTTTCTGGCTCCAACCCTTGAGCTGTTTTTCTGGCTCCAACCCCAGAGCTGTTTTTCTGGCTTTATATCTCATGCCCGTTCTGGCAAATTCACATGTAACACAATTGTAACATACAGGTTGGATTAGGGATCATTCTGATATTATTTAAAACCCAATGAATTTGTAAGTTATTGATAGAGTTGAATTTAAGCCTGATTATAATTTCAATGACGATATTTACCACCTGGGCACATCTACCATATATAACACGATTGTTACATCTGGAAATTTGAAAAATGGACCTACAGCAATTCCTGAATCGGCCGCCGGTCAGGGAAGGATTCCCCGGCCAGGAGTTTCTAAGGGAAAGGCTTGTTTCAAAGCTGGAAGGATTAAAAAACCTGGCGATTGAAGCGCACACAGGCTGGGGCAAGCAAATGCTTCTTAAGGATATAGGTTTTCAACTGCTTGAAAAGAATCAATCATTCAGGCTATTTTATTTTGACCTGAAACAAGGAGAAAGCATTTCATCCTTCCTTATGAGGTTTGCCCTGGAATTGTGTACAAGCACTTCTACACCCCCTCCGAGGATCTTTAGCACAACCGCTCCAGACTTCAGGACACTCGAACTGCCGGAAAATATCGCCAAAAAAAGAAAAATCAAATTGATCCTATTCCTTTCGAACTTCCAGCTTGCCAGAGGATTTGAGAACTACTCAATCCTGCTTCGCAAATTTAAGCTCTGCTGGCGGAAACATTTCCATTGCGCATACTGCTTCTCGGGTTCCAATCCTTTTATATTTAAGGACCTGTTCGGGGTTATCGGCAGCCCTTTTCATGGCTTTGGAAGATTGTATTATTTGTATAAAAACCTGAATGTTAACTACCTATCTTACATAAAGAGCCTGTTTCTCAATGGCCACAAGATGATTGAATCCAATGCAGCCAGATCAATATCACAACTGACAGAAAACCATTTGTTCTATTTGCAAAGGCTTTGCTGGCACGCTTTCATCCGTACCGATCAAAATTGCACCGTACACATCGTGGAAGAAGCATATAAAAATCTCTCATGCCATTATGATTCCTTGTTCGAAAAACAGATTATGGGCCTTACTTGTAAGCAATTCAATTATTTAAGGGCCCTGATATATGAACCCTACCAGATTTGTTCCAGGGAATCCTTACGAAAATATGACCTAGGCACATCAGGCCATGTGGCACGCATCAAGGAAGGTCTGGCGAGAAAGGGGATCATAGAAATTAGCCCTTCCAGCATTCAGATCATTGACCCGCTTTTCAAGCATAGCCTGGTCAAATATTGCCAACGCTATAAACCGTAGGTGACGATCTCTGAGAGGGGTTTGCGCTTGTCAGCATGCCTGTCCGGATCGGTGGAATCCAAGGGATAGCCAAGGGGAAGAATCACCACCGGGTCCAAGTGCCCGGGAAGATTCAGGAGATCCCTGGTCTCATCCACATAGAAATTGCAGATCCAGCAGGTGCCCAGCCCAAGCTCCGTAGCCTGCAGGGTCATATGATCCGTGCATATGGCCGCATCCACATCCGCATGATCCTTTCCATCCGCCTTCCTTTTCCAGGACTGACTGTGGTCGGCACAAATCACGATGACACAGGGTGCCGTCCGGAACCATTCCCGGTGATAGGCCCCGTAAAAACGTTCCAGATCTTCCTTTTCCCGGATCACATAAAAATGCCAGGGCTGGAAATTCACGGCAGAAGGGGCCACCCTTCCCGCCTCCAGGATAAGATCGAGTTTTTCTTGTTCCACGGGTCGGGCAGCGTATTTGCGGCAAGAATACCTTGCCTTTGCCAGTTCGATGAAGCGATTTGTATCCATGGAATAAAAATATACATTTGTTTCAAATTGCTTTCCATGAAACAACATCGCATTTTATTCTGGTCGGTCACCGTTGCACTCGGGGGATTTCTTTTTGGATTTGATACTGCCGTCATTTCAGGCGCAGAACAGGATATTCAAAAAGTCTGGGGCCTGACTGCCACCCAACATGGACTTACCGTATCCATCGCACTGATAGGTACTGTCATTGGTGCACTTTTCGGAGGAATTCCTTCGGACAGGATCGGCCGGAAGATGACGCTGTTCTGGATCGCGGTCCTCTATTTGGTATCTGCATTGGGATCTGCCCTTTCCATAAACTGGTACTTGTTCATGGTATTCCGTTTCCTTGGCGGGCTTGGGGTCGGAGCTTCCTCGGTGGCAGCACCCATGTATATATCCGAGATCTCACCTGCAGACAAAAGGGGGCGCCTGGTGGCCATGTTCCAGTTCAACGTGGTCTTCGGAATTGTGGTAGCCTATATATCCAATTATTTTATGGCCGGGACAGGTCCCAACGCCTGGAGATGGATGCTCGGAGTGGAAGCCATCCCTGCCATCGTGTTCCTGGTCCTGGTGCTAAGAATCCCGAGGAGTCCGAGATGGCTGATCCTGAAGAAGAACCTGGTGGAAGAAGCCAGGGCCGTCCTTGAATTGATCAATCCGGCCAATGTGGAGGAGACCCTCAGGAACATCCAACAATCCAAACATGAGGCAAATACGGACCAGCACCTCTTTAAGTCAAAAATCTACCGCCTTCCCATCATTCTGGCAGTGCTCATTGCCTTCTTTAACCAGGTATCGGGGATTAACGCCATTATCTATTATGCCCCCCGGATATTTGAAATGACCGGATTGGGAGAAAGCTCGGCATTGCTTTCCACAGCGGGTATCGGAGTGGTAAACTTTATTTTCACACTCCTGGCCATGCGTTTTATCGATCAATTCGGCCGGAGGACCTTAATGCTCATCGGGTCCATAGGTCTCATCATCACTCTTGGACTGGTATCCAGGGCATTTTATACGGAATCTTTTGGCGGCATGGCGGTACCGGTATTCCTTTTTGTATACATCGCTTTCTTTGCTTTCTCACAGGGAGCGGTCATCTGGGTATTTATCTCCGAGGTGTTCCCCAATGAAGTTAGGGCCGGTGGTCAGGCACTGGGAAGCTTTACACACTGGTTCATGGCCGCCCTTATTGCTTTCTCCTTCCCTGCCATCGCAGATAAACTCGGGGGAGGAACCACCTTTCTTATTTTCGCCATCATGATGGTTCTTCAGCTGCTTTTCGTGCTGCGCTTAATGCCCGAGACAAAAGGAAAATCGCTGGAAATGATCCAGAGTGAAGTATCAAACGGGAAAGCCTAGGCGTTCCAAACCAGTGCGCTGGCTCCGAGTATGGCTGCATGTCCCAGGTCCAGTTCAGAGACCAGTATGGGTATTTCTCTCTTTCGAAAGATGGGCAACAGGTGGTGCTCCATACCTTCTTTAATGGGATTGATGATCAAATCACCTGCAGCCACGGGGCCACCAAACAGGAATATGGCTTCCGGACTGAAATGGTGTACCGTGGTGGCCAATGCCATTCCAAAATACTTGCCTGTCATTCTGAATACTTCCAGTGCGATCCTGTCGCCCTGAACAGCTGCATCGTAAATATGCTTGGCTGTCATTTCTTTGTAACTGTAGCCGGACAACATGCTATCCTCCACATGATCTCTCAGCAGAAGCTCAAAAGCTGTTCTTTTCATGCCTGGAGCAGAACAATAGGCTTCAAGATGACCCCTGCCTCCACACCCACAAAGGCGGCCATCGTCTATGATGGTATTATGCCCGCATTCCCCGGCAAAACCGTCGACACCATATACCACATTGCCTTGATAATAAAGCCCACTCCCGACCCCTGTTCCCAGGGTGAACATCATGAAGTTGTCCATATGGCGGGCGCCGCCATAAATCTTTTCACCCAGTGCTGCTGCATTGGCATCATTGGTGATATGGATTTTGGGTATGTCGGGCAACTCTCCTGAGAGCATTTCACAAAAAGCCACCTTCCCGACAAAAGGCAGGTTGGGGGGATATTCTATGGTCCCTTCATTGTAGTTGGCATTGGGCGCACCTATCCCAATACCCACAATCTCATGGTCAAGATGGATCTTGTCAGTGAAAGATCTGATTATTCTGCTGATATCAGCTACAAAACCATTGAGCAGATCATCCGACACCTGCAGGTCAGCAGCGGGATTCATTTTTTTGGGAGGTGTTGGCAATGAGTCTTCTATTAATACTTTCCCGTCATGGTCTACAACTCCAATGACCGTATTGGTACCCCCTATATCGATTCCAATTGATAATTCCACCATTATATTTTAATTGACATGTATAATAAATTCTTTCCTCCGGAAGACCCCACCATAACCTTCTAAAGCTTCGGTATGCTCTGGTGTGCTTCCTTGATCCGGAGCGCTTCGCTGTGCTCCGGTGTGCTTCCTTGATCCGGGCTTAGGCCGCAAACAAAGTTCCCCGCAGCAAAGCTGCGAGGAACTTCCATGATTGCGAATGAAAATGATTATCTCCTGATCTTGTTTCCTACTACAGCATAGAAGAAAATGTACAGGTAGCATATGGCCGGAACAATAAAGGCCCAGGTATAACCGGCACCATCAGCAATGGATCCCATGAGCGGAGGTATCAGTGCCCCACCAAGAATCAGGGCATTGATCAGGCCGGAAGCTGAACTCAGTTCTGCCTTATCCAGGTCTCTGACTGCCAGTGAGAAAATATTGGGGAACATGATGGAGTTGAACAATCCGATGGAAATGATGGTCCAAAGTGCTACACTTCCGCCTGTGAAGGTTGTTGTAAGATCGAGCGCAGCGGCTGCCAGGGCAAAAATGGCCAGGGTACGGGCTGCTTTCCCACGGCCCACCAGCATAATGACAAAGTTAACCACGGCTGCTCCCGTAAAAGTAGCACCGATCGTCCAGTTCCAGTCCGTCACGAAGGAACCTGAAATAAATGCCAGAATCAGGACAGGTATGACAAATATGAGTTTTTTAGACATTTTCCGGTCGCTGAACATAAAGGATCCGAAGAATCTTCCAATCATGGCACCCCCCCAGTAAATGGCCGCATAGGTGGAGGCCATTTCAGAAGAGATATTGATGGAATTTCTGAGGTAATTCACAATCAGCCCCGCGTTGCCTGCCTCAGCGCCCACATACACGAATATGGCAATGGCACCCAGCACCACATGCGGATATTTCCATACGCTTTTCTTGGTGCTGTTTTCATCCAATTTAATATTTGGCAATTTGATAGAGAACAAAGCAAGGGCGACAATGATTACAAAAACACCCATCACAATAAAGGGCAGCGGCACCCTTGAGGCAGCCTCTAAATTGTCTGCCGCGGTTTCGAATGTCAACCCTTTAAAAATGGCCACCGAAATCAACCAGGGGGCCACCATGGTGGCCACAGAATTCAATGCCTGGGTTAGATTCAAACGGCTTGAAGCCGAAGAGTCAGGACCAAGTGCGGTTACATAGGGATTGGCTGCAACCTGCAACAAAACAACCCCTGTCGCCAGTACGAAGGTTCCGATCAAAAAGATGGGAAATGACGGTAATTTTGCCGCAGGAATAAAGATAAAACTACCAAGTGCCATAAAAAACAGCCCGGCAATCACCGTATATTTATACCCTATCCTGTCGATCAGTTTCCCTGCCGGGATCGACATGATCGGGTAGGTAATAAAGAAAGCCGAGGTGATTAACTGGGCAGCAAGCTCCGATAGACCAAAAATCTCCTTCACCGGAGCAGTCATAGTGATAATGAATGTAGTGGCAAAACCAAAAATGAAGAATATGGCGCCGAAAACCGACATACCCACTACCAGGTTATTGCTTTTGTTGTCCATTTGATTGTGATTTGAGTTTAGTATTTAGTGTAATGCTCATTTGTATTCAATCCATGTGTGATCCCATTGCTGATGAAAGTGCTCACCTCAGGTGCGCTTTCCGAAATGCAGAAGCGCTCAGTCAAGGGAAGGAGCGCTTACAGATTTCTAATCCTTCATTCTTATATCCTTGTATACTTCTGTATAATAACCCTGTATGCCCCTGCTGGAAAGCTTTCACCCAACAGCAGCAAAGCCATAAATATAGTCACTTTCAATAAATCTGCACCTATTATGGCTTTTTTATACTCATTCTATTTATTTGACTCCCTGAGCATTACTCTGAGTGTCTGAATTTTGAATTCCTGGGAATTTTCTTATATTGCATGTAAGGCTGAATTATGGACTAATTCTCTCTCCGCATGAAGACGAAATACGAACTTGAGTACACCCTCAATACATCCCCCAATATTCTGTTTTCAAGATTAAGTACTCCAGAAGGTCTGTCGGAATGGTTTGCTGACGATGTGAACCTGAAAAGGGATAAATTTACCTTTATCTGGGAAGGGACCGAACAAGCGGCTTCTGTGGTCCAGAAGAAGGCCAATAAATACATCCGTTTTCAGTGGGAGGAGGATGATGAACTGGATTGTTTTTTCGAATTCAGGATCCGCACCGATGAACTTACCGGTGATGTGGCTTTGTTAATCACGGATTTTGCTGAAGAGGATGAAAAAGACGACGCCGTTGACCTTTGGGATTCTCAGATCTCGGAATTGAAACATGCCATTGGTC
>CBDTYO010000055.1:0-14250 GCA_965364615.1 uncultured Bacteroidia bacterium | reverse complement strand
AAATATATCTGAATACCTGGAAAAAATGGCAGGAGATAATCGCTATATCATGGATTATCTTATCGAAGAAGTGCTTCAGCAACAATCGCAAGAATCAAGAGACTTTCTGTTGTGCACGTCCATTCTAAATCGTTTTAATGCAGCGTTGTGCAATAACATGCTTAGCATTGATAACAGCCAGGAAATCATTGAAGATCTTGAAAAGAATAACATGTTCATTGTTTCCTTGGATAATGAGCGTAATTGGTTCCGTTACCATCATCTGTTTGCCAGTTTGCTCCAGCAACGTCTGCTGCTAAAGTTTAAGAATAAAACCAGGGACCTACATAATAGTGCCAGCCAATGGTTTGAAAATAATGATCAACTTGTTTTTGCCCTGGAGCACGCACTTGCTGCGGGAAATAAACACAAGGCATTAGATCATTTTGCCAAAGTGATTAATCACCTTTGGGAAACTTCACAATATCAAACGATACTCCAGTTTGGAGGAATGTTTACCCACGAGGAGATCATCAAAAATGTAGATCTTAGTTTCAATTACTTCTGGATTCTGTTTCAGTCGGGGTATATGGACCAGGCTGAAAGCCTAATAAGCAGGCTACAAGAACATACCACCGACAAGGGCGAAATAGCCATGGTCTATATTTGTATGAACAATCTGAAAGTATCTCTGGGCAATATTGAATCTGCATATAGTTATTCTGAATTAGCACTCCAGCATATTAACAAAGATGTTGACTATTGGAATATATTCGCTTTTTTGTCTCTAGGTGAAGTTCATCTGCTGCGATTTGAGTTGGCTGAAAGTTATCAATCGTTTGATAAGGCAGCAGAACAAGCTTCAGTGCCCCATTTTATCTATTTTGAAATGATCAACCGGGTCAGAGCTTATTTCGTTCAAGGCGCAATGGGAGACTCTTCAGGGGCTTATAAGGCATGCAAGGATCTGCTTGGCAAATTTAACGCAGCAGTGGCTAACAATGGTGTTGCTTTTGATTTCCTTTCTTCCATGTTGTATGGTATTGTCGGGAATTTTCTGATCAATACCAATCAAATTGTAGAAGGGCTGGAAAAAAGCATTCGCGGCTACGACTTATCTAAGAAAACAACCAACGATCTTCTTATTGCAAGTTGTACTTATCTGCTCGCAGAAGCTTATTATTTGGCAGGGGAATATCACAAGGCGATAAGCCTTATTGAGGAAGCGGATGCCATTCCCTACAAACAGGGTTCAAAATTCTTGTGTGTCCTGTCGGATACATTAAAAAGCAAATTGTACCTGTTAACCAACCAACAAGACAAGCTTGATCCGCTGTTCAAAAAGAATGTTCAAACGGATAAAAATCATGCCTTTGAAAGCATATACTCTAGAATAGATAAGGCAAGGATTCAAATTGCCCGGTCTGAGATTACTGAGAGCATTGAATCGATGAAACAGATTGCTGAAAGCCTCACACAGGATGGAGCTTATGGCCTACTCGCTGAAGTTGAACTGTTGATGGCCAAAGCATACTTCATTTTACAAGATCAGAATATGGCCATTGATTGTATCATAAGAGCACTCCACCGAACTCAAAGCGCGGGCTTAATAAGGATTTACATCAATGAAGGTGAGGAGATAGAGGATTTGATGAAAGAAGTCAAAACAATTAAATCAACCCGTTCCAGGGAATCGCTTGATTCTATAGATATTCAATATATCAACACAATACTCCAGGCTTTTGATAAAGAAAAAAGCCAGCAAATAATTGCTCCTGATGAAGATGAGTTGAGCAGCAGGGAATTAGATATCTTGAATCTAATTGCAACAGGGCTCTCCAACCAGGATATCGCAGCAAAGCTCTTCATATCCAATAATACGGTTAAAACCCATGTGCGCAACATCCTCTTTAAGCTGGAGGCAAAAAACAGAAATGAGGCTGTTCAGATCGCAAAAGAAAAAGGGATATTGTCCTGATTTTAATTATCTACGTACAATTTCGTGAAATCATCCTTCCAAATCACCCTCAGGGGTGATTTTTTTTTGCCCGCAGCTCCCGTACTTTGATTAGAAACTTATTAAGTGAACTATTATGAAAGAGAAAATTGTAATCAAGATCAGGGGGCACCTCAGTGAGAACTGGAAAGAGTGGTTTGACGGAATGGATATTAGCCATGAGGGTAATTTGACGGTTCTTTCCGGAGAGATAACGGATAAGGCCTACCTGCATGGCATCTTAAATAGAATCAGGGATTTAAACCTTAAGCTGATATCTGTAGATATCATCGAAAAATCAGATGATAACTAACCAAATACAGAAAACATGAAAGAAGAAAATATCCTGAATCTTAGCGATGGCAAAAAATTGTGTTTCGCCGAATACGGCAATCCAGATGGTATCCCTGTTTTGCTGCTTCATGGCAATCCCGGCGTGAGACTTAGCTGGGGGCTGTACCCGGGTTCCCCTTACCTGGACAATATCCGGATAATTGCTCCGGACCGACCCGGTTATGGTAAGACAGATTATAAAAAGAACGCCATACAAAAATGGCCCAATGATATATTGGAATTAAGCAATTACCTCGGCATTGATAAGTTTCATCTGTTTGCACCCTCTGGTGGTGGTCCGTATGCCCTTGCCTGTGCCTGGAAAATACCGCATAAACTTTTATCCGTCGGATTATTCGGAAGCGTGGGGCCGTATGATAAAGAATCAATAACTGGTGTCAATAAACCGGTTACACTCCTGTGGCGCGTTGCTAACCCCCTTTTCTGGCTGGTTAAAGTGCAAAACAAAGTGATGGCTAAAATGGCCCGAAAGAATCCCTTAAAACTGGCAAGATCCTTCAGCGATCTCGAATTATCCGAAACAGACAAAAAAATTGCAGTGAAGCCTGAAATTCAAAGTCTCTTTACAACTGTATTTCCAGAATCCTATTTGCAAAATGGGATTGGTTCCGCCTATGATTGCACCCTGCCCAAAAACTGGAAAATTCCTTTAAATGAAATTACAACAAAAATAACCGCCTGGCAGGCAGAAGACGATTGTCTGACCGGTAAAATGCAGGAGCACATCTCTAAACGGTTGCCAAATTGCGAATTTATTAGAATCCTGAATGCCGGGCACTTATGGATCATGGAAAACATTACAACCGTACTGGAACATCAAATAGGAATGGAGAAACAGGCCGATAAAACCATCGAAATCATAAAAAACAATAAAGGAGCTTAATCATGAAAATCCTGGCTATTTGTGGAAGTCCACGCAAGGGGAATACGTATTCAGCACTGAGGTCGATCCAGGACAATTTTCCGGATGTCGATTTTGAGATCATCATGCTGAAGGATATCCATTTTGAACCATGCAAAGGCTGCTATACATGTGTTTTGCGCGGCGAAGAAAAATGTCCCTTGAAAGATGACCGGGACATGCTGATCCAGAAGATCCATTCAGCGGATGGTTTGATCATTGCTTCTCCAGTTTATTCCCACATGGTTTCTGCATTGATGAAAAACCTCTTTGACAGGTTTGGTTATTATGCGCACCGGCCTGAGTTCTTCGATAAATATGCCATGTCCATTGTGACGTGCTCCGGATATGGGGCCGATCATGCCACACAATACATGGATAAAATGCTGAGCGTATTTGGTTTCAACCTTGCACCGACCCTGGAACTTCATTATAAACCCGGGAGAGAGCCGGAAAGGCAGAGAACCGAGAATGAGCAAAAGATCACTGAGGGTTTCAATGCCTTGATTAGCAAAATTCAAGAAGGAAATAAAGACAAGCCTGGCCTGGGGAAATTGATTCCATTCGGAATATTCAAAGCCATATCGGAAACAGCGAAAGAGAGCATGCCCGCAGATTACAGGTATTACAGGAACAAGCATGAATACTACTACGACATCCACCTTCCATTCTTCAAAAGGTGGATTGCGAAGAAAGTAGTAAAGAAAGAGGTGGATAAGATACTTAAGTAGCATAAATCATCCTTCAAATCACCCCCAGGGGTGATTTTTTTTTGCCCATATCGCCCGTACTTTGATTCAGAAATTAACACGAAATAGAAACAGAAAAATCAATCACTATGAAAACTCAAACAGCAGAGCAAACAGCTCACCAAAACGCAAAATTGAAGGTTGAATTCAGAATTCACCTCGCAGTTTATCTCGCAGTAAATATGTTACTCGCAATTATAAACATATCCCTGACTCCTGAAAATCTCTGGGTCATATGGCCTGTTATGGGTTGGGGAATTGGCATTATCATCCATAGAATCAATGTCCATTTTTCTGCAAGCCCAAACTTCAAAGAGCGAATGATTCAGAAAGAGATGGATAAGCTACAAAACAAGCTGCCATGAAAAAGGCATTCATCATAATCTCTATTACATTGATTGTAACCAACATTCAAGCACAAGAAACCAAAACTTTGTTGGGCACAGACAGACCGTCTGTCACAAGCATTTCAGGGTATGGAGGCCCGCTCATTTTTGCAACTCAAATGAACGATGAATTAGAACTATCCATAGGTGGCAAGGGCGGGGCAGTGTTTAATAGAAAATTCGCATTGGGAGGGATTGGATTCTGGAAGATAAATACCCCAGGGGTTTCAGGGAACAATTTGTCAGATAATGTAAATGCACCGCTACAAATGAGCTACGGGGCAGGTGGAGTATTCCTTGAGTATATACTGAATTCCGGAGGTCTCATCGGATTTTCCATACCTCTGAACCTAATGGCCGGCGCAATCAATATCTATAATTACAATACCGAAGCAGAGATAGAATCATCCTCATTCTTCATTATTGAACCAGGAATTAGCATTGATTTGCATGTTTCGAATAGCTACACCCAATCGCTATGTATTTCCTACAGGCAAGCAATTGGAAGCTCATTGATAAATCTGGAAGACGAAGATATTTCAGGACTGAATGTGGGATTGGTATTCAATTTTGGAAAATAATACCTGAAACACGACTAAAAAAATCATCAAAAAAGCTGGATCTGAATCCCTCCCGTTAACTGCAACGAAGTAAAGCAGAAAAATTCGAGATCAATTTGTTCCAACACTCTTTATTAAGCATTAAAAATAAGCATATTAAGTCAATAGACTATAGATATCTATTATCAACCCTTCACGCAAAATCTGGCAAGAATCTGTCAACAAAGAAAAAACCTCCTAGACTCGCCGTAAAGAATTGGTCCGGTGGACCAATTTAGGCGAGGGCTTGACTGTGGAGGGGGGGTATGTAAAAAACCCCACAAAGTGCATTCCCTTGAGAGGCTTCTGTGGACCCAGCTGGGCTCAGGACCTAGACAACCCGTGAAGAAAATGTCCGGTGGACATTTTTAGGCAAGCGCTAGCTTGCCGTGCTGGTTCGAGACCCTTATTATGAGTGTTTTTTTTTCGATGTATTATTTGTTTTGAAAAAAATTGAGATTTATAAGTTATCTCCATCATTTATAGGGGTTTATGACTTTCCACCAATAAAATCAGCTGTTCATTTTATCTAAAATATTCCACTGGTTTACATGGATTTGCAGGAATACTGGCGAAAAACTGGCACCAATTGATTGGAGATATTTCATCGACAACTCCAAATAATTAATGATAGCAGATGAACATAATCTGCATTTATGTTCAAAAATGATCGTATTATGAACATGAGACTTGATTCCCACAAAAATTGAACATATATTTGCTATGTGTCCATATTTTTTAAATAATTGAACATGACAATGGTTGAAAAGTACGATAGGAACAATCCGTATAATACACTTCCACTTTTACCATTAACAGAATATAAGCCAGATAATCAGGTTTTTGAGAAGTGGGGGCATGCCTCAAGGGCATTAGCAGAACTTAAAAGCAATATACATCGGCTTCCAGATCCTGGCATGCTGGTTAATACTATTTCTCTTCAGGAGGCAAAAAGTTCATCCGAAATTGAAAACATCTTTACCACAAACGATGAATTATATCGTGCAATAGCCGACAAGGTAAAATTAGAGAATGTAGAACCAGCGGTAAAAGAGGTCTTGCATTACCGGGAAGCGCTTTGGGCCGGATACAGGGATCTGAAAAACAAAGATGCATTTGACATGAAATCGATCATATCAATTTACCAGCAGGTAAAATCTACAAATGAAGGAATCAGATCGCCACATTCGCAGGTTGTTATACGCCGTGGGAACAGTGATTTAAAACCTGGAGAAATAGTATACACTCCTCCTCGTGGTGAAGGAATCATTGAACAAAAAATGGATAACCTGCTTCTGTATCTCAATGAACAAATCGCCGAAAATGAAGATCCATTGATGAAAATGGCCATTGCCCACTATCAATTTGAAGCAATTCATCCGTTTAGTGATGGGAACGGACGAACTGGCAGGATTCTGAATCTGTTGTACCTCGTAAAATCGAATTTGTTAAGCCTCCCTGTTCTTTATCTGAGTAATTACATTATCAGAAATAAAGAAGATTACTATTATCATCTTGCAGGGGTGACCCAAAGAGGAACCTGGAAACCGTGGATTCTTTTTATGCTGGAGGCCATTGAGAAAACTTCAATCAATACAAATCAGACTATAGATATGATTATAGACCAGATGGAGGCAACTTTAGCATATGGTAAAAAGGAATTGAAATGGTATAACAAGGAAGTAAATGAAGCAATTTTTTCACAACCCTACATTAAGCCGTCGATTATCGGCAATATTACCGGAAGAAAAAGCCGTACCACACTCACTTCTTATATGCAAGAACTAACCAAGAAAAAAATTCTTTCAGCAAAGAAAGTCGGGAAGGAAGTATTTTACATCAACAATGATCTGGTAAGAATTCTGGAGAATTAATAAAATAGTCAGACAGAAAGAAGCGAAAAACTGGCGAAAAATAAGGAGCTACAATTTTGACCATGTAACTACTTGAAAATGTGTGGGCCCAGCTGGGCTCAGGACCGACCGTTAAACAAAGCTCCGGTGGAGCTTTGTAGGGAGGGGCCAGCTTGCAGGGCAGCGTGAGAGACCGGATGGGTCCACGAAGCCATAGACAAGACTACTGTATTCTGATAAGAGGATATTATATGAAAAAAGCCCTCCAAAGCAGTCTGCCTTGAAGGGCTTCGTGGGCCCAGCTGGGCTCGAACCAGCGACCCCCTGATTATGAGTCAGGTGCTCTAACCAGCTGAGCTATGGGCCCTGTAATTATCCGGCCTGGTCAATGCCCGGATTCGGGATTGCAATATTACGCAATTTACAAATATCAGGCAATAGCTTAGCCGGGTGTTAGGGCCTCCTCAAGCTGACAATACTCTTCTTTCCAGATTCTTTCGGTCAATTGCTGCAGATCCTTTTCAAAGCGCACCAGCAAAGCCTCTATGGCAGGATCCTCGATCATCTGCCTGGCTTCAGCATTCTCCGGTTTGGCTCCCTGTGACAGAATGTTTTTTTTGAAATTCTCGAAATGATCACGGATCGAGCAGGGCATCAGTATATTCTCCTTCCGACAGTTGCAGTAACCATATTGCTTTTGCCATTCCCTGCCGTTCTTAAACAGCTGAGCCTGCAATGCCTCTCCAAGCGATCTGCCAGAGTTGTATACGTCATAGACCGTCTCTTCGTAAAAGGGTACAAATACGCAGGGCATGATCTTTCCGTCCCAATCGATGTAAAAGTATCCATTCCACCTGCCATAGGCGATACAACCGTCTACCACACATCCGCTGTTCCAGAAGTCAGCAATACAGTATCTTTTCTCAGCCAGAAGATGTTCCCATTTTCGATACAGCTCCACACGCTGTGTGGAATTGATGATCAAAGGCAGCGTATCCCTGGCTTTTCCAATGGGCATCATGTGAAACATCCACATATAGCTGGCATTTTGCCGCTCGAACATATATTCGTAAATGTCGTTCCCCAGAAAGGTGTCTACATTCTTACTGGTGACCGTGGCTGAAAAACCAAAGGGGATCCCGGCTTTCTTCAGGTTTTCTACGCCTTGTTCTATTTTTTCAAAAGTCCCTGTTCCCCTTCGTTCGTCCGTTTCATCTTTCCAGCCCTCAATGGAGATGACCGGTGATACATTGCCCAGTTCGGCCAGCTTCTCACAAAGACCTTGATCCAGCAGGGTACCGTTGGTATAGACCATGAAATACATGTCCCTGTATTCTGAGAACACATCCAGAAGAGTCAAGCCCCCGTCCCGGTACATAAAGGGTTCTCCACCGCTGATGGTGACAAAATTGCTGGACATGTTATCGCGCATGTCGGACAATATCCTTTTCACCATATCATAAGGCAGGGAAGATTTTGTCTTCCGGTCTGAACAGGCATAGCACCCCACACAACGCAGGTTGCAGGCCTGGGTCGGCGACAGGGTCACGAACAATGGCGGATAATCTCCAAACCTTTCCCTGTAATTCACCTGTGTTTGATTTAACCTTTCTGTGCGATCGACGGAAAATACACTCCCGATAAAAGAATGGATGGCTTTTGCCATCACTTCCTTTTTGATGTGCCCTTTGTCGAGGTTTGCACTGATTCGCTCCACCAGCGCCGATTGCCAATGGAAGCGTTTTTCTATAAATACCGGAAGGGTTTCCCGTTTGAGTCCGTACAATTTTCTTTTGATTTCCCTGATGATCATTGACTTCAGAACCGAACGAATGGCATGGTTCCCAATGGCCACATGAACCGTTTTCTTTAAGACTGCCTCTTTCATACCGACTAGATTTTGAATGAATCAAAAATCAACTCTTGCACGCAGATTGTAAAAGAACTCAGAGGGACAATTTGGGAAGAACAAAGTTACGACATTAGAAAGCCTATGTCAATCAAAATGAAGACAATATCGTTTTGATCAATTTCTCTATCTTTATCTCTTTCAATGACATCGCATCATCCGAAATGAGATTCTACTTGTTTTGTTCGCTGTTCCTCATTGCTGCCCTCTCTTACTCTCAGGTCGGTGTCAATATCAGTTTGCCTGAACGGGGCGGGACCTACATTGATTTGGTCAGGGAGAATTATCGCTGGAACAGCCTGTCGACAGGATCCGCCCTGTCTGCCGCCGACACCGATGAAAAAGGCTGGCCGGCGGTGGACGCCCAATACATTGTTGATTTCCGGCCGGTGGCGGAGTGGAACAATTCCATAGACGATCCGGAAGTGTATCGCCTGGATGTGAGCGGCACCTGGAAATGTTCCTTTGTGGGACAAGCTGCAGTAAGTGCTCCGGCAGGGGGGAGTGTTGAAAATTACGTCTATGATGCCGGCAATAACCTGTCCACCTTTGATTTTGTGGTCCCCCAGGGAAGCAAGGGGTTTTTTCTGATCAATTTTGCCAGTACCCGGAGAACCTCCACGAGTGGCCTGAATACCGGATTTGCCCAATTTAAAATGTTGCGGCCGGGATACGAAAGCGAGGAAGGGCTTTTTTACCCTCCCTTTCTGGCATTGTTTGATCTGGTAAGCTTTGAAGCGATTCGATTCATGGTATTTACAGGGACCAACGGTCGTGATCCCCTGTATCCCGCACAATTGTCTTGGAGTCAAAGGAAATTGCCTGACGATGCGGGACAGGTGGCTGTCCCAACCATTGACAAGATGGGAGGCGCCTGCTGGGAGCATGTGATAGAGATCGCCAACCGCACCCAAACCGATCCCTGGATCAATGTGCCTGTGTCTGCCAGCAGCGATTATGTGACACAGCTGGCCACATTGTTTCAGGAAGCCCTTGATCCTGGACTTACACTCTATGTGGAAAGCAGCAATGAGGTCTGGAACTCTGCCCCGGGCTTTGAACAAACCCTCTACAACAGCCAGCAAGCGTCAGCCCTTGGACTCACAGACATCCAGAACCATGCCCGCCGAACCATCGAATTGGCTGAAGTTTTCCAATCGGTATACGGAACAGGATCCCTCAATAATCAGGTACGCGTATTGCTTTGTTATCACCAACCCATGCTCAAGTGGTCGGTGGTTCCCATGCTGGAATATATTCGTGATGTCCATGGTACCCCTTCAAACTACCTGTGGGCCATGGGCTGCCAGACCTACTTTTCAGGAGGCCATGAAGCCGGGGAATCGGTCGCTGATATTCTTGAAGACTGCAGTGTGTCCATCGCATCACAAATGGATGAAACAGGGGAAATCAACGAGGCCGGCAGAAAACAATGGATCGCCACGGCGGCTGCCTGGAATCTGCCCGGGGGATTTGTTTCCTACGAAGGCGGACCCGATCACGGGGGCGGAAGTACTGAGAATATCGCCAACAGGATCCTGGCAGAACGAAGCCAGGGGATGTATGATTTGATGCAATACAATCTCAAGGATGCTTTTATGGATCTTGGGGGCAGCCTGGCCATGCAGTTTACCCTAAGCAGTGCCTACAGCCGCTATGGCTGCTGGGGCCTGACCGATGATGTCAATGTACCTCAACGAAACTTCAAACTGGCTGCCATTCAGGATTTGCTTTCAGGAACCACACGGGCAAGGGATGCGGAGGAAGGGGCACATAATATCAAAGTCTACCCCAATCCTTCCTCGGGAAAGGTATATGTTGAGTGGGAGAGAGCCAGTGAATACCAAATGCGTGTCACGGACGTCACCGGAAGGGCAGTGTATCTTGAGAAGGGATATGGTCAGGTGATCACTCTGAGTGCTTTGCCGGCTGGTTTGTACATCTATTCCCTGTGGCAAGAGGGAGGCCTTGTATCAGGAAAAATCCTGATTCAGAAATAACCTGTCTACCTGATCTTGATAGAATAAGCGGCGCCCCATTCGATCCAGTCGGAGCGGATGCCCTGTTTGCTTTTGATGCAGAGATGTCCCGAAAGATGATCGGTGATCTGCAGTCTTCCTCCGGCCCTGAAAAAGTAAAATCCCCGGTCATAGGAGTGCTGGCGGAAGTAGGTGCCCAGGTTGAATAATAACCTGAACCGGTTAATAATAAAATGGTATCCCATGTGTGAAGCCAGGTAGGTCTTTTGCCAGGTGGTCACTTCATCCGGAGCAATTCCCTTGATCCCCATGCCAAGGGAAGCATCATAGAGCAGGTCCATTCCCAGGGTGACAGCCATTTTGGGATTGAATTGATAGACATAGTCGGCAGTAAATGAGGAAGTAAAGTAACTTATGTGGATTTGGGTACCCTTGGGAATCTCTTCCACCACACCCACCGCGAACATGAACTCGATAGATTCGGAGGCATTGAATTCAGGGGCTTGCCGGTGGATGAAATTCTCCACCCTGTCCTGAAATAAGTAGCTCAATCCCGCGGTCCAGCCCCAGTTGTTGACTCCTTTTTGGGGTTGGTGTATCCTGCCATTGGAGTAGTGGGTAAGCCCATAACCTGCATAGAGATCCATCCTCTGGCTGAGGCTGTATCCCAGATTCACCTTCAGGTCAAAGTAGAGATTGATGTGCGAGGCCACCACATCGTTGAAGGGGTTGGTGACCGGGTGGTGGATACGGCCCGTATAACTCAGGCCCGTAGAGATATCCGTAGCCAACGTGAATCTTCCCCACCTGGCCCAGGGTGCACTGTAAAACAGGAAAAGGCTGAAAGGATTTCCCATGGCGGTATCGGAGGGATTCATTACCAGGTCCGAATAATGCATCCCTACACCATATTTCGGATATTTGTGGATTTGTTCCCAAAGCCTTTTGCCGGTAGACTGCAGCCCGAGCCGGAATTCCACGGCCCTGTAAGGATCCTCAAAGGCTTCCTGCAAATATTCTGTCCGGGACCAGAAAGTGCCGGAATGGTAGTTTAGCTGGACATAAGGCTGCCGCCTGATGGATGTGAAATCCTGATCCTGAGCGCCTGCACCCACGAAGCAACAGAGGAAAATAAGGCTATAGACGGCTCTTTTCATGGATGATTCAATGGCCAAACAGTGATCCGATCCCTTCTTCGGAAGCCTCGCAGATGCCCTTTTCTGTGATCAGTCCACTCACCAGCCTGGCAGGCGTCACATCAAATCCGGGATTGATCGCCCTCGAACCTCCCGGAAGGATCCGGAAGCTGACAGGGGATTGTGTCGACTCATCCCAGCCTTCCACATGGCTTACCTCGGACTCAGCCCTGTTTTCAATTTCAATTTCCCCTCCACGGGCCAGGCCAAAATCGATGCTGGAGGAAGGCAGGGCCACATAGAAAGGAATGCGATTGTCTTTAGCGGCCAGGGCCTTCAGATAGGTGCCGATCTTATTGGCCACATCACCGTTCCGCGTGGTGCGATCGCTTCCCACCAGGACCAGGTCCACTTTGCCCTGCTGCATCAGGTATCCTCCCGCATTGTCCACCACCACCGTATGGCTCACTCCATGCTCTCCCAGTTCGTAAGCTGTCAGGCGGGCCCCCTGGTTCCGGGGGCGGGTCTCGTCCACCCAGACATGCACCGGAATCCCCTGGTCATGGGCCAGGTAGATGGGGGCAGTAGCCGTTCCATAGTCCACGCATGCCAGCCAACCGGCATTGCAATGGGTCAGGATGTTCACGGGCAGTTGTGTTTGCGTATGGATCTCCTGTATCAGTTTCAGACCATGCTCCCCGATCTTTTTGCACCGGATCACCTCGTCTTCTGTAAACCGGTGGGCCAGGTGAAACAACTCTTTGATCATGCCCTCCCTCGATCCGGCACATTCCACCTTTTCCATCAAAAGTTCCACCGCATATTTGAGGTTCACTGCAGTGGGGCGCGCAGAAATCAAATGATCACCGGCTTCTCTGACTTCTTCACACCAGCCTTCCTTCTTGCTTTGAAAAGCTGCCAGGTAGAGCCCAAAGGCAGCGCATGCTCCTATGAGGGGTGCTCCCCTTACTGCCATGAGTGCGATGGCATCATAGGCATCACGGGCAGTTTTTAGCTCCAGGACCTTAAATTCAAAAGGCAGGCTGCGCTGGTCGATTACCTTAATTACACCGGGGTTATCTTCCATCCAAAGCGACCTGAAGTGTGTCTCACCGATACGCATGCCTGTGTTTTTTCTTCTATCTTTGGGCAGTTACGAATATACGAAATGCATGGCAAACGCACAGAACTTCAAAAACATCCTCTTTGACCTGGGCGGGGTCATCCTGGACATCAATGTACAGGCTACCCTCAGACAATTTTACGAAATGGGGTTCCCGGCAGAACTCATGCAATATCCCGAGTCCATGAGCACCGATGTGTTTTTTAAATATCAGACCGGGAAGCTGGATACGGTCGGGTTCAGGAATGCCATCCGGAAAATTGCAGGAGTGGACATGAGCGATGAGTCATTTGATAAGGCCTGGAATGCCATGCTGGTCAGGATCCCGGAAGAAAGAACGGTATTGCTCCAGCGTTTATCAGAAAGATACAGTCTTTACATGCTCAGCAATACCTCCCCCCTGCATGTGGAGGTATTTGAACCCATGTACCAGCAAGCCGCCGGGGTTTCCATGCACCGGGTATTCAAAAAAATCTACTACTCCCACGAGATAGGATGGCACAAACCCGACCATGAGGCCTGGGAGCATGTGATCAGGGATGCCGGTATCCGTCCTGAAGAGACCCTGTTCCTGGATGACAATATTCACAATATCAAGGCATCACAGGAACTGGGATTCCAGGCCATCCACATCCACGAAAGAACAAACCTCATGGGTTTGGGTTTTGACCTGTAAATCCCAGTGTGATCATCCTCTTCTTCCATTTTACTTCAGTTGAATAAAAGTTCCGTCATTCTTCTCCATCCCAGAGCGAATCCATCTCATCAGAGTGATCGCCTTAAAAGAGGGCAGAAGATATGTGGTTTCCCACTCCTTCTGGTTGGAATCGATCTCCAACTGGTAGAGATGTTCCCCGTTTGCAATCTGGTAAATCACTTTGCCGTTGCATACGTGGACCATGTTTGCCATAGTCCCTTTTACAATGTTTGTTAGTTTTTCCATTACTTATTAATAAGCTCCGGCCCCAAGGCAGAGGTCCGGAAAGTTAATACAAGCAGCCTGCCTTGCTGCTGATTATCGATCATAAAAAAAGGCCGGGATGAACCCGACCTTAGTTTATACAATGATAGATTGACTCTGTCAGGTTATCCGGCACAGCATAGCATCTTCGCGATCAGAAAGGTAGTTCCCTCCGGTCTCGATCAGACAAGTGCTGGTTGACAGATTCGTTTTCATAGTGCTCGTTTGAAGGAACAAAAATACGGATTTTTTAAAAATCTGCAACGAGGGCTCCCGAAGCTTCCAGGTGTTTCCTGGCTCCCATCAGGTAGAGGTCCAGGCCTTC
>CBDTYO010000054.1:0-14270 GCA_965364615.1 uncultured Bacteroidia bacterium | reverse complement strand
AATCCTGACAAGGATCTGTAATCCTGACAAGGATCTGTAATCCTTATTTTTTATAGCGCAGCTCGATGCCCAGGTGGATCTGCCTGGGCGTTCCTGGATAATAGAAGCGAGGTGCAGTGCCTCCAAAGGAAGGGGCATTGATCAGAATCATGGAGGCATGTGGGATATCGAAAAGGTTCCGGATCCCTCCCCGAAGGATCAACTGAAATGGCGAGGATGCGATTCGAAGAGTTCCTTTCAGTTGAATGTGGGTCAGGTGATGTCCCGGATACAATTGCTCGTTGGCATCATTCATCCATTGTTGCCCCGAGTACCGGTGTTGTATACTAAATTCCATTCCGGCGTAGTGAGCCTTGATCACGGCATTCAATTCCTGGAATGGGATGCCGGGGAGGGTATTCCCGCTGTAATCGGTCCCATCGTCCACGAAATCGATGAAGCGGTTGCGGGAAATATTGTAGCCCAGGCTCATGTTGGCATTGAACCTGGATGGGTCCTGTTCGGCATGCAGGCTGCCTTTCACCCATAGTTCCATTCCGGTGTTCCTGGCCCTGCCTGCATTGATCCCTGTAAAGATATCCTCTGTGATCCGCTTGGTGACCAGCATATCTTTCAGAAAAATGTTATAGATGGCAAGGTCCCAAAACAGCCTCCCGGCCAATGTACTTCCTCTGTTTCCAAGCTCCAGGTTCCAGCCGCTTTCAGGTCTGAGGGCATCGTTTATACTGCCTTCGGGAAGCAGGGTTTCCTCCAGGGAAGGAGCTGAGAATCCGTGTCCTGCAGTGACATAGGACCATATGTCCCTGGTATGACGGAAACTGACTCCCAGCCGGGGGGAAAATACAGGCTGGTAGCTGTAAGTACCGGACTGGTCCGTTGAATCCTCCCTGAAGTTGGTGAGCAATTCGTAGTTCAGCAGGTTGATATTAAGTCCCGCATCCACGAGAAATCTGGTCCCCGGCCTCCACTGTCCCAGGAGAAATGCGTTCAGGTACCTTCGTGTTTCACTTTGATCCGTCAGCAGATCTCCCTGGTCTTCTGCCTGGGTCTCATAGATTTGCCAATCGTACCACTCATGAAAATACTCCAGGCCTGATCTAAGCTTGATATTCTGATATTCATATTCGAGGTGCTCACGAAATCCCAGGCTGAATATCTTGTCGTCTAATGTATTAAAAGGTCTTCGTTCATAGGGGTCCGAGTAGGTATAAAAGACGGTAATGTTGTTTTTCAGGTGTTGGGTCAATTCCGATTCGAGCCTGATTCCCCCCAGCCATTTCAGGTATTCCTCGTACCCTTTGATGAGCCCCCAGGTACCGCCGGCTTTATCAGGTGCGTTGCGATAATCTGTTTCATTGAGGGAACTGGGAATTTCTGCAAACAGATCCACCAGCGAAAGTGTCAGAGATAATGTATGCATATTTCCATATCTCCTGGCACTGAGAAAGGCATTGCTCCGGACATATTCACTATTCTCTCTGTATCCATTCGTTGAGGACCTGAAGAAGCCTCCCCCTATGGCCCATTTTCCGTTTTTAAAGGCAGCGGTCAGTCCATACTTTCGGGTACCGAAGGATCCGAATTCTGTGATTAAGGAAGAGGTAAAACCTTCCTGGTCAGGGTAGGGCGAACTGAGCCTGATCACTCCACCCAATCCGGATCCATACAGGGCCGAGGACGGACCTTTCAAAATGACCAGACTGCCCATGGAGTATAGGTCCAGATCCTCCAGGGTACTGACCCCATCCCCCGTGGTAAGGGGGATGTCATCCAGGTAGGCCCTGATCCGGTTTGAATTGTAGGGCGTTCTGGATCCCACACCCCGGATCACCACCCGTTGTGTATTGAGGGAGCCCGAGGCCATGTATACGCCCGGAGCCAGATTGATGGTCCCGGAGGAAGAAAGGCTGTAGGCCCTGTCTATCTCATCGTTACTCAGCTTAAAAACTCCCCCTGTGGCTTCCTGATAAGTCTCCTGAAAGGGGAGCACACTGATGGTTACATCCTCCAGTGCAAATGTATCCTTCGGAGCATCCTCAATGGGATTGGTACCCTGCTGTCCCATGACGGAAAGGCAGGGCAGGACCATCATCAACCATGCATGCAGTTTCCAGGATCCCATGCGGCAATTTAATCAGAAAGCTGCAGTTTCAAAGGGGCCGACTATTTTCTTGTCCTGACGGTGGTATATTCATTGATACAACCAGCTAAGCGGTAACGGTCTCCTTCTTTCAAATCCCTGAAAAAGACCTCCTCTTTGTCAGGATATTGTAACTGATTATCTGCCAGCTTCTTTTTGGCTTCAGAAGCAAGAGATGTGTCCAGCGAAGCAGCTTTGGCATATTTGTCGGCAGCTGCCCAGTAGGCTGCTCTCTGATCAAATTCATCCGGTAGCAAGCTGCTGGCTGCAATGATCATATCTCCCAGGGCCACGTAGGCCTTGCCATAATCAGTTTTGTTGATGATGGCCTCCCGGGCGTAACTGATGGCATCGCAATAGTCCTCGTTGGCACTGCTGATAATGGCCAGTTTATAAAACCAGTCAGCCCGGGTTTCGTTATCGATGTCGTCACCTGCAACGGCAATTTGCAAATATTTCAAGGCCTTGGTGTAATCACCCCTGGCAACAAACTTCATGGCCAGGTCATGGGCGGTTTCCGCGCCCGGTTGATGGATGTACAATTCTTCTGAAGCGGCCACAAAGATATCTGCGCTTTCGCAGCCCGAGGCCGCATATAGATTGATCACCTTTTCCAGATAAGCCTGTTCGTTTTTGTGCTGATCGAATAATGGCACAAAATAGCTGTTGAGCGATTCACAGGTAAGCAGATCCTCCTTGAGCATGATGTCATTGATGGTGGCCCTGGTTTTCACCCAACGCGAACTTCTTCCCTCGAGTTGGTCAATGATGGCATTTACGGCAATGTAGTCTTCCACCACCTGTGCGTGATCGATTATGGCATGCTTGCTCAAAATAATGTCGGCAGCAATAAAGCTGAGTATGACCTGTTCGCGCGATTTCCTTCCTTCCAATTCAATGCTTCTCTTTAACATCCCGTAGGCCTTCTCCACATTTTCTATGTCTCCCCTGCCGTAGGTGAATAAGTCCTTTCCTTTGCGGCCCAACACATTTCCTTCGCCGCCGAAATACTCCATCCGCTGGTCATATATGAGCATGAGCGTATCGATGTACTTGTCCCTAATGGGTCCTTCGGGCGCTGATTCGATGTAGCTACGGTACATTGTCGCCCCGTCCACATACAATCTTTCGCTGGATTCGGGGTACTTTTCAAAAAGTTCCCACCAGGGTGCCAGGGCGTGCTTATAGAGGTTGATCTTGAAGAACTCCTTGTAGTAAGATTTGGTCCTCATGTAGTTTATACTGTCCTCTTCAGAGGGGAACTGAGGTCCTTTGCCTTCCAGAGAAGTAACATGGACCGCGGCCAGGAAAAGGAACGCCGAAATCTTCAGCGCTTTTAGGGTTTTTTCCATGATCCAACATGTTTGATGAACAATGTTTAATAATTTATAACGAAAGTTAAACAAAAGTAAGGGCATATTGTTCATTACAAGCGATCAATGCCTGTTTTAACTCGCTTTTAACAAATGGCCGGGGAGATACCCGGAGCAGACAGGGGTTATGAAGGACCCTGGCGGGCCCCGTGTCTTTCGATGTAACGGTCTCTGGCCCGGTAATCCTGGATTTTGCCTCCATAGGGAAATCCTTCGGTGTCTGTTCTGGCCTCCAGGAACAAGCGGTTTATTTCTTGGGTGATCTCCGGATACCGGGTGCTCAGGTCGATGGTCTCAAGTACATCATCCTCAAGATTATACAGTTCAGTTTTTGAGTTGATCCCATAGCGCACTCCTTTCCATTTCCCCATTCTGATGGCCTGCCGGAATCCGCCATCGGGCAGGGTACGGTTCCAACCATCAAGCTGCAGCTCAAAGTACAGGTATTCATGTTCGGGCGCTTCTTTTCCCATCAGGACGGGCAGAAGCGAAATCCCATCCGTCTGATCCGGAACCTCTGAGCCCGATATCTCTGCCAGGGTGGGCATGATATCATAGAACGCTGCTTTTCGGTCAGTGACGCTCCCTGGTTCAATGTGATCCTTCCAGTAAACCAGAAGGGGTTCCCTGATCCCTCCTTCATACAGGTCCCGTTTGTATCCGCGAAGGCCACCGGCGCTATTGAAAAAGAGGTGATCGTGCGTACCCTCGTGATGCGGTCCGTTATCGCTGGTGAAAAAAACCAGGGTATTGTCCAACACTCCCAATTCTTCCAGTTTGTCCATTAACCTGCCGATCTGTTGATCCAACAGGGTAATTCTTGCGGCATGCCTGCGCTCGGTTTCGCTCCATCCGTGCTCTGCATACAACGCTTTGTTCCGGGTGTAACGTTCGTGCGCGTGCGGAATCCGGTAAGACATGAAGATGAAAAAAGGCTTATCCTCCTCCATTTGGTCCAGGTAATCCAGGATGAAATCAGTACGAAATTCATCGATACAGTCATACTTTTCCTGATCGTAGCGAATGGAGTCCCTGTCAGAGTTAATCCAGTGCACCAGGCCATCAAAAGTTCTGCCTCCAAATCGGGAAGACCATTGTTCCTGTATAGCGTACTCAAATCCGCGGTTCATGGCCCAAGTAGTGATATCATTTGGATCATCGAGGTGCCATTTTCCGATAAATGCAGTTTGGTAGCCTGCTTTCGTCAGCATTTCTCCCAGGGTCAGCTCATCCTTTCTCAGTGGCACCCTGTCCCATACATCATCCTCAAAAACGCCATTATTGCCCCGGATGGTGGAGTGACCGGCATGCTTTCCGGTCATCAACACGGCCCTGGACGGGGAGCACACTGAGGTTCCCCCATAAAAATCCGTGAACCTCATTCCCTTTTTGGCCAGTCCATCCAGGACCGGCGTTTGAATGACCTCCTGTCCGTAGCAGCCCAGTTCCCCGTATCCCATGTCATCGGCCAGCAGAAATAGTATATTGGGTGGCCCGGCTTTGTTTTCGCCCGGCCCGGAGCAGGAAAGGAACAGTGCCGCTGCGAAGAATAACAATGCATATTTTTTCATCGAACTTGCTGGATTTTAAGGTTTGCTGATGGCCAGATTGATCCTGGATTCCAAGCACAAGGTAAACAGGATTTGGTAAAATTTATGAATATGGTCTGAATAACTTGATAAGTATGGGTTTCGCCATGGGGTGATGGTTCATTTGCCAAACCAGCGTGCTTTGCAATGCTGCTCCAGGCTTCTTTTTTCCTCCGATAATGCCTGGGAGGCTTTGTGATGGATCCCTGTAGCGTAAGGCTTGGAGTAGAAGTCCACATCCGCACGTGCTACTTTCCCTCCGCCAAATTCCACATGGCAATGACCCCTTCCATTGAATCCTTCTGTGAATTCATGTCCTTGAAACTCGGCAAGGATGGATTCTGCAGCACTGCGGGCTGCGCTGGCAGCAAAATGTCCCGATTTGGGAATGCCTGCACTGGCCACATCTCCCAGGGCATATACCTGCGGGTACTCGGTAAGCATGTTGTGCTGGTTGACCGGGATCCACTCGCTGAAAACCAATCCACTTTCTTCCACCACCAACGGAACCCGGTGTTCGGGAATGCCCAGAAACAGGTCGAAGGGCACCTCCCGTCCATCATCCAGCTCCGCAATATTGTGCGCAGGATCAATGGAACCCACCATCATTTCGGGAATGTAATGAATCTCCTTCTCCTGAAAAGATTTAAGCAAGGCTTTGGAGGTGCCATAGGAGGGGGGGATGGGCAATTCAAACGGGACCACCAGGCTGATCTTACAGTTCTTCCGCACTCCCCTCTTTACCAGGTAATCATGCAGCAGCAAGGCAGTCTCACTGGGTGCCGGGGGACACTTGAACGGGAAGGAGCAAACCCCGACGATGACATGGCCTTTTTGAAACTTCGGCAGGATATGTCGAACCTTTTCAGCCCCGCCAAAGGAATAAAATTCCTGTCCCCCTTCTGACAAGCCAGGGGTGGCATCCATATCATAATCTGCTCCCAGGGCTATCACCAGCACATCGGCAGCGTAACTGCCTTCAGATGTGGTGACTCTTTTTCTGACCGGGTCTATGGAGGTGATGGTTTCCCTGCGAAAATTCACTCCAGGCAGGCGGATCTTCCCGTAGGCGTGCATGACAGATTTTGCCGACCTCCGCCCGAACATCACATCCAGCTTGGAATAGCCGAAATAGAAGGAATCATTCTTATCTATCAGGGTAAGATCGAGGCGGTCCCCGATCCTCTCGGAAAGGGTGGATGCCATCTCAAGCCCCCCAAATCCTGCTCCCAGAACAAGTACCTGTAATTTGTTCTTTCCCACACGGAATCAACGCAGGAGAAGCGAACATGTTCACAATAACTTGAAGAATCCCTTTAGAAAGCAGGTAGTATTTAATTTTCAACCCTGCTTTCGGGTTTCAGTCCATGCCTGAAATTCAGAAAAAGGCTGATTATCAAGGCGATGATTAATCCCCACAAGGTAACTGCATCCACCAGGGATTGATCGATGGGAAGCCGGGTCAGGCGCGTGAAGAGAAAACTCAGGTAGGAGTCGGGAAGATCCGCATATCCAAGTTTCCTGAGAATTTGAAAGTGCCAGTCTGTAAGGGGACAATATCCCCATCCATAGAAGATTCCCAGGATAAGCCAGGAACCGGCAGTCAGAAGCAGGCAAATCAGATTCAGGCGCCTGGTTTTTTTCCAGATCCAGCCAAACAGGTTGAAGAAAACCAGGCTGGTATGAAAGAGCGTAAAGAATATGTCGAGCAACTTCATCCTTTTTGTCTATCCCAGAAGTACTCGCAAATGGCTATTTCTCCTTCCCCTTCTTTTCCTTTTCTTTTTCTTCAAGTTCCTTTTCCAGCTTTGCGACCTGGTCCGACAGCATATCATTCTTTATCTGGAGATCCTTTAGATCACCCTCCAGTTTGTAGATCTTCTTTCGGTAAATGCCTCGATAATAGAAATAAGAGGTAAAATATCCGATCAACCCGGCCACCAGTAAGAGCACGATGATTTCAAGGATGGTGCCTGCCAGGGTCTGTGCCATTATGGTATTGAATGTGGTCATTTTATGGTTGTTTTATGAATATTTCCGTTCGTCTGTTATCTGCCCTGCCCTGGGGCGTTGCATTGTCAGCTGCGGGCACACTTTCACCCATGGAGGAGGTTTCTAAGAGCTCGGAGGGTATTCCTTGCCCTACCAGGAAGGATTTGACACTCTCCGCCCGCCTCATTCCCAGCGCCTGGTTGTAGCTCGCAGTCCCTATGGCATCGGTATGGCCAGTGATCTGGAGCATGGCACCGGCTACTTTTTCCAGGTAGGCTTTGCACTCACTAACATACCGTGTAGTTTCTTCACCGGGTTTGAAATCACTCCGGTCGAAGGCAAAGTGAATGATAAATTTCTCCGGAACTGGAATGATCTCCTCTGCCGCCTTTGTTTCAGCGACCTCGGTGCTGTCGGTTTGAGCTTGGGTTTCCGGATCAGAAACCTGTTGGGATACTTCCGGTCCATTACAAAAATCATTGACATGGCACACGTAATACCATGTGGAAAGTAATGACCAGATAAGAAACAGCAAAATTCCAATGAACAGGGGTCTCATGGTTTCACCTACATAATCCTTGGTTAGGTATACAAGTTACAACCTGGCAGATCAGAAGTCAAATATAATCCCTGAAGTATTGGCCTGGGGGCTTGCCTCCATCAAAGAGACTGATACACCTTGAGCAGAAACTCTACAAGTCTTGCCGGTTCCAGCCACCTGGCAACGATGACCAGATCGTTTTCCTGATCCACCACTATGTAATTGCCCCCGAACCCTGAAGCGTAAAATGCTGATTGAGGAGCTTCTGCCACGGATCTCGGGCCTTTGTTGAGCCACCACATATATCCGTATCCCTCAAAGGCTGGGGAAGATTGCGTGGCCAGGTGTATCCATTCTTTGGAGATTAGCTGATTTTCCTTCCAGAGCCCTTCACGTTCGAACAATAGACCGAAGCGGGCCTGATCGGCCGTACTGATAAACATTCCGCCTCCCGAATGGCCTCCACCGCTGACTGACTGAACCTTTACTCCATCCACATTCACCCAGGAATTGTCATAGCCATACCATCTCCAGGTAGAGGAGGCACCTATCGGATCCATCACATGATTCTTCAATACCTGGGGAAGGGGCTGCCTCCATACCTGAAGCACAGAATAAGCCAGCAGATTCACCCTTACATCGTTGTATTTGAAAAATGTTCCCGGCTCATGCAATTCGCGATACTTCCAGTCATCAATCCCGTCCCCGCCAGAAGGCCTGTCGCCCCAATCCGGCATCCCAAAAAGGGTTCCCGACCAGTCGGAGGACTGGGTAAGCAGGTGCTCCCAGCTTATTTTCCTGTTATGATCACCCTCCACCACGGTGGACAGGTAGCTTTTGGTCACACTGAAGGTCATATCCACCCGGTGGATATCGCCCCATTCGGCAATGATATAACCATCCTTGAGAATGATACCGGCCGGGCCTCCCCGTTCTTTGGTGGGTCCCACAATTTCGTCGAAGGGCTCAAAACCAAAAGAGCTATGGATGGCTACCCTAAGGTCGCGCGAACCGCTGTATTCATTTGCTTCTGCAAAAGCGACTGCATCGCTGAACTTTTCCACATCGATGCCATATTCGGAGGGGCTTTTTTTCTGCCATTCCCCTTTATCCGGGAAATATTGTGCACTGAGGGATGCTTTGATCATCAAGAAGCCCAGCATGATCAGGACCTTTGCCAGGATTAAGTTTGTGTGATACATGACTGTTATTGTTAGTTGATAATCAATTACTTGATCCCAATATACTGCGACAGGCACCAAAAGTCAATCCCACCAAAGTAGGATATTTTAAAAGTGCGACTTTAGTAGGAAAAAGAGATCAGGAAAACCATGGCCCTACCAAAGTAGGACTGCTACCATGAATCTGCAGGATTCAGAAAAATTCGGCGATGGCAAAGTAACTGGTCAGCAGGCTGTATAATACGATTATCCCCAGGAACACGTTCATCATGGGGCGGGCCACATGTTTCCCCATCAGTGACTTCCGGTTGATAAGGATGAAAATAGGAATGGCTACTGCCGGAAGGATCAGGGCCTGAAAGGCCTGTGAAAACACCATGAGCAGGGGAGGTGTGGTGTTGATGAATTGCATCCCGAATCCGAAAAGAACCCCCACCAGTCCCAGAGCCCGGTACATGGGAGAACGGATGTTCCGGGGCCTTCCGGTATAATCGGAAATAAGCCAGGGGGCGATGAGGATGATGGGAAAAATGGAGGAGATCCCGGCTCCTACAATGCCCAGGATCAGAATGAAGGCAGCGATTTTCCCCCCCAGGGGTTCGAAGAGGCTGATCATCTCCACTGTGTTGTTTAGTTTCATGCCCATGACATGCAGGGTACCGGCCGATACTGCCATGATCACCAGGCTCAGAAAAAACATCATGGAGGCGGATACGGCTGCGTCTCTTTTTTCAAGTTTCAGATTTTTCACGGTCCAGCCTTTTTCTGCTACCACGGTGCTTCTCATGATGAATACCGCGGCTGAACAGGTGGTGCCGGTGATGGCAGCGATCAAGCGGAGGGTTCCATCCGTTTTGGGAATGCTGGGCACCAGTCCCCCGGCGATGGAAGAAATACTGGGTTTGAGCATGAAAAAAACCACAATGAAGCAGAGCCCCATGAGGATCACCAGGTAGATCAGGAACTTTTCAAAGACCTGGTACTTGCCGAACCACAGCAGGGCATATAACCCAACGACCAATACCAGGGTTATGCCCAGGGTATTCCATCCCTCCCCCCCAAAAAGGAGCCTGGAGGCTTCCCGGATCAGGTCGGTGACAATGCCGAATATGCCCATCAGGGCCAGCAATTCCCCCACCACCAGGGCGATCAGGATGTAGATGGCCAGGATCTTTCCATGGGTGAGTCCGGACTTGATGGTGGAAAGCGCGGTCTGACCCGAAACAATGGTCGTTTTGCCATAGGCCACCATCAATACATAAGTGAAGATGCAGGAAAGGACCAGGGCCCAGGTCAGGGTCATGCCGTGTTCGGCCCCGGTTTTGGCCATGGTGGTGATGCTCCCTGTACCGATGTTGTAGCCGATGAGAAAGAGTCCGGGCCCGATGGCGGTGAGTCCGATCAGGATCCTTTGATGCAGTTTCTTTTTCTCCATAAGATCCCGCTCATTCTTTTAGGTAGACCACTTTTCCGGCCACCCAGGTTTTTTGAATCTGCATTTTTCCATCCTCCAGGGTAAAGAGGATCAGATCGGCCCGTTTGCCTTCCCTGATTTCCCCCAGGTGATCGAAACCCATCAACCGGGCCGGATTGGTGCTGGCCATGCGGATGGCATCTTTCAGACTGCACCCGGTAAACCGCATCACATTTTCGATGCATTTGCTCAGGGGCAAGGCGGCTCCTGCCAGTACATTTTCTGAGGGAAATTTCACCACATCCCTGGTAAGTTCGTAAGTCGCGCCATCCTTTTCATAGAGGCCCGGGGGAAGACCGGCAAAGGAAAGGGCATCGGATACCAGCAGGGTTTTCTCGGCTCCTTTTACCTTGAAAAAGGTCCGCACTTCCTCCCGGGTCAGGTGAGATCCGTCCGCAATGATGGAAATGGAAAGTCCGTCGTGGGCCAGTTGGGGCCACAGGGGATTGTGATGGCGATTGATCTCGTTGGCACAGCCATTTCCAAGGTGGTTGGAAAGGGTGGCGCCTGCCTTCGCAGCCTGATCAATGTCCTCAGGACTTCCGTTGTGATGGGCCAGGGTAACCACCAGTCCGCTTTCGTTGCATTTCCCTGTAAATGGAATGGCTCCCTCCATCTCGGGGGCCACCGCCACGAGTTTGATTCCCTGCTCAGCATTTTCCTGGAGTTCCGTAAACTCCTCCCAGTCGGGCAGGCGGATATGTTCTTCGGGGTGTGCACCCCGGTACCCCTTTACCGGGGAAATATAAGGTCCTTCCAGGTGAAATCCCGGAATGGACATGGAGAGGATCTCGTCCTTACGGGATTCTGCCAGCAGGGCAAAGCTTTTGGCCAGCCTTTCCTGATCCCGCGTGATCACTGTGGGGAGATAGGTGGTTACGCCTTCCTTCCACAGCGCGTAGGTGGCCTTATGCATTTGATCGGGCGTCAGCTCCTGGTCGGAAAAATCCACCCCCATGTAACCGTTGATCTGGATGTCTATCAGGCCGGGGGCCAGGTAGGCATTGGGTACCCCGGCATTTGGTGACAGGTGTTTGATGCGGGAGATCTTCCCGTCCAGGATCTCGATCCTGACCGGTTTGCCATCGAGGTAGAGCAGGCCTTCCACATGGGCGACTCCTTTTTTATCGCTGCAAGCTGCCAAGGAAACCAGAATTAACAGAAAGTACAGGGGAATGCATTTTTTCATGGCGCGAATTATAGGGCATGACAATTAAGTAATTCTATCCAATACTACAATAATATCCAAGCTTTTTGACTTATTTTTGGAGATATATGTGATTCAAAACAATTCTTCCGATGAAAAGATTACTGCACACACGAACCAGAGAGGATGCTCTGGATTTGTTGGTTCTGATCTTGAGAATTTGTATTGCTGCTTTCATGATCACCCACGGATGGCCAAAACTGCTAAGGCTGTTTGAAGGGGGGGAGATCCAGTTCGGGGATCCCATTGGGCTGGGACCCACCCTCTCGCTGATCCTGGTGGTTTTTGCGGAGTTCTTCTGTTCCATCCTTATTGGGATCGGATTGGGAACACGTTTGGCATCCATCCCCCTGATATTCACCATGCTGGTGGCTGCTTTTGTGGCACATGCCGATGATCCCTTCAGGCAAAAGGAAATGGCTTTGCTATACTTCCTGTTTTATATCTTTCTTTTGGTGGTCGGGAGCCGCAAATACTCCCTCGATTTCCTGTTAACCAGGAAAAGGCATTGAGTTTTGCAGGATCCGTCTTGCCATTTGGGAAGAAACAGCAGCTTTCTACCAGAATTTTATGGACCACAGGGTGATGGCGCAGAAAATAATTCCGACCAAGGCAGTAACCACCAATTTTGTATGGCTGACCCTCAGCACACCTTTCAAAACATACTTTCTCAGCGCAACATAACGTACAAAGAAGGGGAGCAGAACTACCGCGGCATAAGCCGCAAAGGTGGAGGGCACATACAGCTCATCCGGGATTCCCCGGTATACGGCATACAGGAAAAAGTCCTCAACAACCGCAGTGATCAGGAAGATCAGGGCCATGAACAGGATATCTCTGTTCCAGGATTTGCGGGGAACATGTTTCAGGCAGTAAAAGGTGACATATCCCCACAGGATGGTACTCAGGAACATGGCGATGATGCCAAGGGTTCTGCTGATGAGCCAGGGAAATACGGCCACTACATTTCCGAGCCAGTACAAGGCCATTCCCACCAGGATATACCAGAACAGTCTTCTGGGAAATGACGATGCCGGAAGTGCCATCATTTTCTTCCAGAAAGGATCACTTGCCCGGAATGGTGTAAATCCCCCGAAGGGAAATCGTTAAGTTGCGGTCTTTGTAGTCCTGGTATTCGCCCTTGTTGATATTGGTGAGCCCGGGAGTGACCCTGAAGCCAATTCCGAAATTATTCGGGAATTTATATCCAACTCCCAAGGGCAAACCCAGATCAAAGGTTTTGATGTATTCCCGGTAGTCGTAGGAAATGTCTTCGTACTTGTCCTTGGCGCTCAAAAGGAAACCGGGCTGAAGGCCCGCTTCGGCAAAGAGGTTATCGGTCAGGTAATATCGTGTTGTGAGGGGAACGTTGAGGTACCAGAGCCTGGTGATTCCCTTGGTAAGGCCCTCGCCCCAATCCTCTTCCCACCTGGCACCCTGCATCGACAAGCTGAGCCCGCCATATGAGCTGAATCCCAGGTCACAATTGTAGGGAATGAGTGCATCAGCGCCTGCCTGGACCCCAAAGGCGCCTGTCCAGCTATCGCTGTCACCCGTAATGCGGCTGTTTACCAATGCACCATTGAACTCCAGGGTAGTACACGGCTGGAATGCACAGGATTGCAGGAAGCAAATGCATCCCACAAGGACAATGATTGATGTGCTTTGTTTTTTCATGCTTTGGTCCTTTCTGTTGAATTTGCTGTAACAAATTACAAAACAGCTCACTGCGAGTCAAGGGATTGTGAAATATTCATATATTGCCTAAGAACCTAAATCTTACTGCCATGACAGAAACACCCAAAAGGACAGGACTGCACAGGTACTTTCATGTATCCCGCTGGGATACCTACCTCAGCGCTTTGGCCGCAATGGTATTTGCGGTTTTCGGGTTTATTGAATTCTTCGACATTGATAACCTCAGGTTTATCAGGATGGGGAATTCATTCCAGTTTGCTTTGCTCTTCGGCATATTTGGCATGGTCTCAAGGATCTACTACAAATTGTTTGAAGAACAGTACGACAAGAAAGCCTAGAAACACTGGGTCAGGGCTGAACGCCACCAGGAATAATAAGTACTTTCCAGTTCTTCTATTCCCGGCATGGGATAATACAGGGTCTGGTCCCTGTTTCCCAGAAAGAACCCATTTTTAATGGTCCGGTAGCTTAGGTCGCCTTTTACCTGACGGATTACAGTCTTGGTCAGGCGATGCTCCGACAGCATCAGGGTGGAAAGGCAATCCCTCAGGTGATCGGGGTTGGGGTATGGAAGGTCGTGCAGGGGTGCTTCTGGATGCCTGGCCAGCTTGTTCAGTTTTAATTCGGTCATGAATATTTTGGGAGCTGAGACCGGTTTGCTGGCATCTGTCAGAAAGGAAAGGAACTCCATGGGAGTCAGTTTGCTGGCCACCCTGGTGCTGATGGGATTGAACTGCTGGTAGAGGTGCACCACGTCGATTTTGTCCGGGGTAAATGACTTAGGGGACAGCTCCAGTACTTTCCCGTCATCGGTGACCAGGTAAAGATTCTTCATGGCCTCCATCGGGGTATTTTCGAGGACCCTGTATATGGATAAATAGACAGAACGCTTGGGTTCTCCGTTGGGATAGGGGACCAGTTTTTCATTCAGATAGCTGGTCGGGAGCTTCTTCATTTTTGAGTTGTCAAGCTCCAGGAAGATGGCCTGTCCGCGCAATCTTTTGCGGGTACCCGTAGCCAGATAGCTGCCAAATTCCATGGGGGGAAGATGGGAGGCAATCAGTGATTCGGGTGT